>CANQEK010000134.1 GCA_947594985.1 uncultured Clostridia bacterium | reverse complement strand
ACCTCTAACAATTCTTTGAGCTAATCCTTCTACAATTGCAGTTTTACCAACGCCAGGCTCACCTATTAATACAGGATTATTTTTAGTTTTACGAGATAGTATTCTTATAACATTTCTAATTTCATCATCTCTACCAATAATAGGATTAAGTTTATTTTGCTTTGCTAAATCTGTAATATTTTTTCCAAATTTTGTTAAAACATCATATGATGATTCAGGTGTATCAGAATTAACAGAAACATTTCCTCTAATATCTTTTAAAGCTACTAAAAATTTGTGTTTATCTAATTTAAATGTTTTAAATATTTTTCTTAAATTCTCCGTAGCATATTCAAAAGTTCCTATCATTAAATGCTCTACTGAAATAAACTCATCTTTCATAGCTTTAGCTTGTTTCTCAGCCTCATCTAAAGCTTTTTCTACTTCCAAAGAAAACCTTAAAGAAACATTACCATTTACCTTAGGCATCTTATCAATTTCTTCTTGAATTGTAGCTTTCAAAGAATTCACATTAATATCCATTTTTTTTAATAATAAAGGTATTATTCCTTGATTATCACTTAAAAATGCTAATAGCATATGAAATTCAGTAATTTCAGGATTGTTATTTTGAGTAGCAATACCGCTTGCAACTGTTATTGCTTCTCTCGATTTTTCAGTAAAATTTTCTACATTCATACTTAAAACTCCTTTCTTTACTCAGATAATGAATTATAAATAATTATAGCAAATATTTTGTATCACCCATATTTTTTATAATAAATATAATTCAATTACTAGTAAATATTAGTTATATAAGAGGTTATGTATAAAAAGTCAATTTTTATTATGTATTTTTATTATTATTTTTGTGTTAGTAATATACAAATTAGAATATTTAAATATTGTAAAATTCCAAATGTTTTAATTACAATTTCAGTTCTTTTCAATATTTTTTTATCATTTTTATCTGTTTTTTTAGTAAATTCTTGCCAAATTAAAAGTATAACTATAATCATCGCAAATTCAAAAAATATTGTTGATCTTTCTGCAGAACTAAACACAGTTGGTGAAAAACCAATTATAATTTTCGACGCTAAGCCTACTAAATATACTAAAATTGCTATATTATTTTTTAAATTTTTAAATATTAATAATATAGATACACCTAAACAAATAAAGTTAGCACTTGCAAATATTAATGGTACTGCATTTGCTAAATTATTACTATTAGCTGCTGTTAGCATTATTCTTTCTTCTGTTATAAATTCTCTAAATGAACCAAAGTATGGAAAAAGAGTATTTGTTACACTTGTTGTAATTCCAAGTAAACATATAGATAAAAATGGTATTATAGATACTACTCTAATAGTTTTTTCTTTATATGTTGTCCACAAATATATTGCAACTAATAAACTAAGTGTTGTATAAACTAAATTTCTTTTCTTTATAATAATTCCCATAGTAGATGTTATTCCTAAGGAAATTTTATCCAAAAAAGTAAGCATTCCAAAATCTTGGAAAAGATTTAACGTTTCTTCAGATTTTCTTACATAATTTCCTGGACAAGTTAATATAAATATAAGACTTGCTATTATTACAAGAGATTGTATTATCATATATGGGTGAATCTTTTTGTTTTTAATTATCATTAATAGAGTGAATAATATGTAACTTCCACATAATATTGCTGCTGTTTGCTCTTGATTTCCAGCATATATAAGAGATATCGTATATAAAGGATATTCCCATATCTTTATTTTTTCTCCATCCCATATTTTTCTAATTGGAATTAATGCAAATAAACAAGTTGCTAAAGGCCACATATAAACAATTGTAGTTGTAGCCCAACCTGAACCATTCATAGCATTAAATGGATATAGAAGCATCATAAATACTAACATAATATTATTTTGTGCTCTTTCTTCTTTTTTTATAAAAATTCTAGATATTGAGTATCCTAAAAGAGCAAACATTAAACTTTCTATTAAAATCCATAAATACTTTGAAGTTTTTAAAACTATACATTCTGCAATTTCAAGCAATAATCTTGAAGTCCAAGATGTATATCTTGAAGCAGCAAAAGATAATATACTAGTACCTGAGGCAACTTGTGCTAAAAACCATTCATCATCATATCTATTTGGTGTAATAAAAAATGTTAAACACAATTCAAGTATAAATAAAGCTAAAATTGCCCCTCTTCCATTTTTTAAAATACTTTTAATTTTTTCCAAAAACTTTTTCATTTTTATTCCCCTATCATTCTACTAATTAAAGTAAATGCTAATATATCTTCTCCATCATTTTGATATAAAACATAAATATCATACATACCTTTTGGTAAACCAAATAAAAGGCATTGTGCATGCATACCTGCTTTTTTTAATTTTTCATTTTGTATATTTATATTTTCTTCCATTTTTGTTCTCATTAAATACATTTTTCCTGTTTCCTGATTTTTTAAAACATAACTTGAATTTACAGTTCCTATTTCTTCTATTCCTTCTTTATAAGCCCA
>CANQEK010000133.1 GCA_947594985.1 uncultured Clostridia bacterium | reverse complement strand
TTGTAATAGGAGCAGGCAGTATTGTTAATAAAGATATTCCATCAAATGTAGTAGCAGTAGGAAATCCTTGTAGAGTTATTAAGAACATATAAATTAATATATATATAGTAAATAAATATATTATCTGATAAAGAAAAAGTGTCCAAAATGCTGTTTACAAATTAGTTATGTTTATTTTTGAAATATTGTGTTACGTTGACAATTATTGCAAAATGAGATATAATAAAAATGTGTTCTTAGCATATAAAAGCATTTAATATAATATGGAAGAGGAATAAATATTATGGAAAAAAAAATAATAAAAAATTTAGAAGACCTTGATATGCCAAAAGAACTATTAGAAAATCCAGCAATAAAAAGGGAGCTAAAAAAAGTGCTTGAAGAAAATTATTCTACAGGCGATTGGGCACTTGAGAAACTTGGAGATGTATTTAAACTTGGTAGATGTATTTATGATGAAGAATTACAGCGATATAAAGAATATAACAGTAATAGATTTGTTGAATTTAATAAGAATGGTACAGAATTTATTGATTCTCATAGTGAAGATTCAGATATTCCAGGAAACGGAGCAGATGTTAAGGAAAAAGTTTCATTTGATAATAATGGAATATTAAATAGATATGTTAAAGAATTTTATTGTTATGGTCCACTTGATGGAGGATTAAATAGTAGAAATATATATGAAGCTAATAATAGAGGATATATAAATTCAGAAGATAATTCGTATATTGATTTTGGATTTGTATCTCCAGAAGATTTGTTTAAATTTGGTATTTTAACAAAATCAAAATATGGTGATAATAACAAAACTTCAATGACTGCAGTAATGAAAAAATTTGATGAGTATTCAAATCAAGTAAAAAGCGAATATCCTAATTTTAAAGATTTTTATGAATCAAAAAAATTAGAGATACTAGATGTATTAAAAGGAGAATGTTTAAATCCAGATAGTTTAATTAGTTTTTCCGAAGATGAAAGAAAGTCTTTAGGAATAACAGATTGTGAAATTGAAACTGTAAAAGAAAAATTATCAGATAAAGATACAAAGATAGCAGAATTAATGAATTTAGTCGAAAGCTCACAAAAAAGATTAAATACTGTATTAGGTTTTATAGAAAAAGTAAAGAGAAGTCCTTTTGGAAAATTTTTCTTTAAAAAAGAATTGAAACAATTACCAAGTAGTGATAAAGATGAAAATATAAAATAGTTTGATTATTCTAGTGTTATAATAGAATTAGGGTAAATATTAAAAAATTTATATAGAAAGCAGGTAGTTAATAAAATATGCTGAAAAAAATTTCAAATTTCATTTGATTTAATACCAATAAAAACTACTTGCTTTTATTTTTATTATATCATAATGTATGTAAAATTCGACATTTATATTTTAACTATTTGCAATTTTGGGTTTAAACAATTAAAAGTTAGTAAACTTTTGTTATGATTATATTTTTACATATTGTATAAGATGCTATGTTTAATAATTGAAAAAAACGTTTTAAAGTGAATATAGCAGTAAAGTAAATATAAATATTAATATTTATCAATGTTTGTTCCGTTTTTAAGGTAGACCTTAATTTGAGTTATTATATGAGGAATATTATAATTACCAGCAAATTTATTATTATCTAGTAATTTATCGTCTATCATTATCCATTCTAACTTATTTTTTTCTTCTATTAGATTTACCTCATGTTGTAAAATTCCAAAATAAACTTGTATATTATTTTCGTATTTAAAATAATTTAAATCCATGAAGTGATCTAATTTTATATCGTTACTACTAATTCCTGTTTCCTCAAATAATTCTCTATAAGCAGCACTATCATTTTCTTCACCATCTTCTACCTTACCTCCAACAAAGTTATACAATCCTTTATAAGGTTGTTTCGCTCTAATGCAAAATAGAGCTTTATCTAAATTTTTGTTAAATACAACTATTAAATTTAATTTTCTCATAATTATATTTTATATGATATATTTAATAATTTAAATAAACATACACTCCTTTCTTTATTTTTTATGGTAATCAAGAAATATCCATCTGCTCTGAGTTTATCTTTCATATTTGAAATTTCTTCATAAGTAAACCATTTTACGTTTGATATTTCTTCTCCATCTGCTTTAATATTTTCAGATATAATTTTAGTATCAAAAAAGAAACAAACTACATTTACGCCTTCAAGTATTTCATTAATAATTTCCCATCTTTTTCCAAGATTCCTCCTGTAACAACTTTTATATTCATTTATATTCCTCCTTACAAATCGCCATTTGATAAAACAATTATACTACAACACAGAAAAAAATAAAATACTTAAGCTTGTATAAAGATATTAAAAATTAATTAATTCTTTTGTAATTCATTATATAAACTTTACTCATGTTGTAAAACAAATGTTTGCAAACATCAGTATATTTATACAAACAAATTATATTATATATTCCATAAAAAATATTAAAATCAAAACCAAGCATTCGGACTGGAGGAGTAATTTTTTATATAAAAACCATTATTCCAAAAGTGCCTATTTGTTAATGCATATAAAAAATGTTAATGTAGTTTTTAATATAAAGTAAATTTATTAGCTAAGTAGAAAGTCTATTATATTTATTACTTCTATTCCTT
>CANQEK010000132.1 GCA_947594985.1 uncultured Clostridia bacterium | reverse complement strand
ATAAAGAAAAATATATAGAAATTAAAGATAAATAAAGGAAAAAACAGGTAGTTTGTATATAAACTATGCACACTACCGTATGTAGTTTGGGGGAAAAATTATGGAAGAAGAAAAAACAGGATATCCACATATAGATAAACCGTGGATGAAATATTATGATTTAAAAAGTGAAAATATAGAATTACCAGAAATGTCTATTTATCAATTTGCTAAATATCTTAATAAAGATAATGGAGATAAGGTAGCAATTGATATTAGAAATAGTTCAAATGATTTTAAAAAAGGTGTACAAATTACTTATAATGAATTTTTTAAAAATACAGAAGAAATGGCTAAAGCATCAAAAATATTAGGAATTAAAACTGATGAAATTGTACCTATTATTTTACCTAATACAGTTCATGCAAGAAATTTTATATATTCTAATAGTATTTTAGGAGCTACATCATACCCTATATCTCCTTTGTTAGCAGTAAATGAACTTGAAAGAATTATTAAGGAAAATGATATAAAAAATGTTGTTGTAGATGAACAATTATATTATAAATTTAAAAATGCAATTGATAATTCTAGTTTAGATAGTGTAGTATTTTTAAATGGTACTGAGATTTTACCAAATAATGTTGATTCATTAAAAAGTTTAAGAGAATCAATAAAAAATGGTTCTATTCCTCGTGGAGAAAAGTTTATTTCATGGGATGAATATATTAAATTGGCAAATTTAAATAAAGGTGATGTTACACCTTATTATAAAAAAAATCATATAGCAGCTATTATTGGAACAAGTGGTACAACAGGTACATCAAAGGGTGTATGTTTAAGTGATGATAATATTAATGCTGCTGCAATAGAATATAGAGATGGAAAATGTTTTGAAGGAAGTTTTTTGGATATTTTATTACCTTCTATAGGTTATGGTTTATCAATGATACATTATCAAATGTCAAATGGACATTATGTTTATTTAATTCCTGAATTAGTATTTGATAAAATTGTTACTTTAGTTCAAGAAACTAAGCCTAATTGTTTTCCAGGTGGACCAGTACATTTTATAACATTATCTAATAGTGAAGAATTTAAAAATGGTAATTTACATAAAATGGGATGTACTGTTTGTGGAGGAGCAACTTTACCAAATGCAACTGAAAAAAAACTTAATAAAGTTGATGATAATTATATGGAAAATGGTGTATTTAATGATAACATAGTTGCGAGACAAGGTTATGGATTATCTGAAAATGTTGCTACATGTTCTTATTCAAAAAGAGGAGCATACAAATTTGGAAGTATTGGAATTCCATTACCATATATTACAGTAGGAATATTTGAACCTGGGACAGATAAACCATTAAAATATAATGAAAGTGGAGAAATTTGTATAACAGGTCCAACTGTCATGCAAGGATATTTAAATAATAAAACAGAAACTGATAATGTAATTAAAATACATAATGATGGTAACAGATGGATACATACTAAAGATATTGGATATATTGATGAAGATGGTCATTTATTCCATGAAGAACGTATTAAAAATATGTTTATGCGTACAGGATTTAATGTTCATCCTACAAAAATTGCAGAGTTTATTGATACTTTGCCAAATGTAAAAGAAAGTCATGTTATCGGTTTTGATCATCCAGCTGAACAATGCGTTCCTGTTGCATTTATTGTTTTAGACGATAAAACTGATAAATCAAGTACAGAAATAATAGAAGATATTAAAGAACAATGTTATAAAAATCTAGAAGAAACTAGCATTCCATATGACTATATAATTGTACCTGAATTACCAAGAAATGCTGGTGGAAAAATAGATAGTATTAAAATAAAAGCAAATTGTGGTATAGATTATATGAAAGAATCTAAATCTTTGAAAAAAGTTAAAGAATAGTATTTTACAGTGCTATTCTTTATATTTATTGTATAAAAATAATAATAATGTTATAATTTTTTTATAAGGAAGGTAATGTTATGATTAGTGTATCTTTTTCTATATGTTGTTCTTTGTTTATGATTTTAATATCAATAATATATTTCAATAAAAAGAGAATACAAAATTTTGATAATAAAATATATACTACAATATTAATATTGAATTTAATTGGTTTATTTATCGATATATCAGGGTATTTTTGTTTTAGATATTTCGGTGTAGAATCTCTATTAAATATTATAATAGGTAAAGTATATTTATTATATTATTTGACTTATGTTTTTTGCTTGATGTTATATGTTTATAATTTATCATTTAAAAACTTAGAAAAATATTTAAAAAAATTTATATTTTCGTTTATGTTTGTGTGTTTTATAATATCATTACTACCAATTTATTTTAAATTTGAAGATAATGTTGCATTTAGTTATGGTCCTAGCGTTAATTTGGTTTATACTATGAATTTTATATTTATAGGTGTAATGGTATTTTGCTTATTTAAAGATTTTAAAAATGCAAAGCAAAAAGGATATATTCCATTATTTGTATTTATTGTATTAACATTCTTATGTTTAATGATACAAAAACTTAATCCTTCAATAACTCTTTTATTAACAAGTAATTCAATAGTTACTTTATTAATGTATTTTACTATTGAAAATCCAGATATTAAATTATTAAATGAAGTTTATAAAAATAAAGAATTAATGGAACAAAC
>CANQEK010000131.1 GCA_947594985.1 uncultured Clostridia bacterium | reverse complement strand
TAAATATGATTGAAACAGCTGTAGATTTAGGGTATATTCATGCTCCTAAAAAAGTATTTATAGATATTGATATGATAAAAAATTATACAGATGATCAATTAGTTATTATAACAACTGGAAGTCAAGGAGAGCCAATGTCAGCGTTAACTAGAATGGCAAACGGAGAACACAAAAAGGTAAATATTAATTCTAACGATTTAGTTATAATTTCAGCAACTCCTATACCAGGAAATGAAAAATTTGTTGCAAAAGTAATAGATGATTTAATGAAAATAGGTGCAGAAGTTGTATATAGTTCTTTAGCAGATGTTCATGTTTCTGGACATGCTTGTCAAGAAGAACAAAAATTAATGTTATCTTTAGTAAGACCAAAATACTTTATTCCAGTTCATGGTGAATATAGACAACTTATTGCACATAGAAATACAGCTAGACAAATTGGAATTCCTGCTGATAATATAATTTTAATGAAAAATGGTAAAGTACTTGAAATTAACGAAAATGAAGCTAAACTTACTGGTTCTGTTCAAGTTGGTAAAGTTTTTGTTGATGGATTAGGAGTGGGAGATGTAGGTAATATTGTTTTAAGAGATAGACAACATTTATCTCAAGATGGTTTGATAGTAGTAGTATTAACTATGGATCAATATGGAAATGTAATAGCAGGTCCTGATGTTATTTCAAGAGGATTTGTTTATGTTAGAGAATCTGAAAATTTAATGGAAGAAGTAAAATTACTTATTAATTCTGAAGTTATGAAATGCGTGGATAATCATATAAAGGATTGGTCAACTATAAAATCTTCAATAAGAGATTCTTTAAGAGATTATATTTTTCAAAAAACAAAAAGAAATCCTATGATTTTACCAATTATTATGGAAATATAATAAAAAAGTGCTGTAAATCAATGGTTTACAGCATTTATTTTAAAAAGGTAATATTTTGTATTATTTCAAAAACAAATTGAGAAGTAAAAGGAGAGAAAAATGTCAAAAATTAAAAATTTAATATTTGATTTAGATGGTACTATAATTGCTTCACAAAAAGAAGATTATTTAGTTTATAAAGAACCATTAAAAAAATTTGGGTACAATGAAGATGATTGTTTAAAAATATATATGGCAATTGATGATTATGAAAAATCATTTACAGATGAAAAAAATATATATGATAAAAAAGATATGATGAATTTTATAAATGAAAGATTAAATAAAAATTATTCTTATGAATTAATAGAAGAACTTATTTTATCTGGTAAAAAATGGATTAAAGTAGTAATAATACCTAAAAATATAATAGAAGAATTATCAGAAAAATATGACTTATATATTTATACTAATTATTTTTATGAGTGTCAAAATGGTAGAATAGAAGGTATAGGATATAGTAAGTATTTTAAGAAAATTTTTTCTTCAGATATGTATGGAACAAAACCTTTTAAAAGTTCATTTGAAAGAGTTCTTAAAGAATTAAAAGCAAAAGCTGATGAATGTATAATGATTGGAGATACAAAAGCTATAGATATTATTGCAGCTAATAATGTTGGTATGAAATCAATTTTATATGATTATAATGGTAAAAGAGACAAAAAAGAGGTTATTGCTAATAATTATATTGTTATAAAGGATATGGGACAAGAGTTACTAAATAGTATTTATAAGATTGATTGCAAATAAAAATTTTGTTGTTAAAAATTGAAAATATATAATAGCACTAAAATTTTAAGAAAGTGTGATAGATGTTTGAATAGTTTCACCAACTTTATGTAGACAAATGTATAAGTATTGAAAAATAAAAATAATTTTGTTATAATTAAAAAAGTTTAAAAAGAGGAGAAATTATATGGATAGAAAAGAATTAGCTGATTTAATATTTCCAAATGTAAAAGATTATACTTATTATGAAGAAAAATATGCAAAAAGAAATTTACCTGAAGATGCAATTGTTACAAGATATGCTCCTAGCCCTACAGGTGTTGTTCATATAGGAGGTTTATATCAAAGTTTAATTGCAAAACTAATTGCAAAAAAAACAGGTGGAGTATTTTTTGTTAGAATAGAAGATACAGACCAAAAAAGAGAAATAGAGAATGGTGCAGAAGATATATTAAAATCATTAAAGGATTATGGTTTAGATCCTGATGAAACAATATCTCAAGATGGTGGAGATATTGGAGAATATGGACCTTATATGCAAAGTAAGAGAAAAGAAATATATATGTCTTATGCAAAGAAATTAATAGAAGAGGGAAATGCTTATCCTTGTTTTTGTACACCAGAAGATTTAGAAAAAATAAGAGAAAATCAGGAAAAGGCTAAAGAAAGAACTGGCTATTATGGGAGATGGACAAAATGTAGAAATATGCCTATAGATATGGCAGCTGAAAAAATAAAAAATGGTGAGCAATGTATTATTAGATTTAAATCACCTGGAAATCCAGATAAAAAAATAAAATATAAAGATGTAATAAAGGGAAGTATTGATTTTCCTGAAAATGACCAAGATATAATAATTATAAAATCAGATGGCTTGCCTACGTATCATTTTGCACATGCTGTAGATGATCATTTAATGGGAACAAATTTAGTAATTCGTGGAGATGAATGGGTTGCATCTGTTCCTTTACATTTACAATTATTTTATGTTTTAGGTTTTAAACC
>CANQEK010000130.1 GCA_947594985.1 uncultured Clostridia bacterium | reverse complement strand
CCTAAATCTTCAAATATTTTCTTTATAACTAGATAATACTCATAACTATTTGTAGATGCTGTTCCAATAAAAAGTAACTTTGGATTTTTCTTTTCTGAAAGTCTTACTATTTCTTCGTCTATTTCTCTTGTTTCATAAGGTAATTGTATTCCATTTTTTATTCTGGGTATTTCACCTCCACCAATACATACTAATTTTCCCATATCTTTACCTCTCCCTAATTATTTATATAATAATTTACTATAGTTTGTATTGCTTTATCATTTAAATTTTAAAGAAATTTTTAATTTTAATAAATATTTTTTTTAATAAAGACTCTTTATATTCTATCATTGAATTTTCTTGACAGCTTTGAGTGTATTCTTTATTAATATTTGATGAATTTTCAAATAAATTGTCTGAATTATATATTTTCTTTTGTTGTATTTCAAAATTTTTATCATTTTCATTCCATCTATTTTCAATTTCTTTTTTTTCTACTTCATCTGCAATATAATTATAATATATAAGTGAAATTAAGTCTTTTGATTCTTCTGAGATTTTTTGATTTTCAAAATTTTTATTAGGATCAATAAAAAATTCCAATGTTGAATCTGATGCATATTCACATAATTTTATTATAACACTGTTAGGAATTTTGTTAATCATTTCGTTATTAAAATATGCTAAAAATGTTAATGTTTCTTTTGAAATATCACTTATAGTTTGTGTATTTTCCATATTAACTCCTTTCAGCTATATCAATTTTATTATTATTTTTTTTAGATCTTTGTTTTTTTATTTTAGCAAAAATTTCTTTTATTTTTGAAAATCTTCTTGTCTCTACTGCTTTTTTTACATCTTCTTTAGTAAAAGTTTTAGATGTGGTTTTCGTATCTACACTCTCTTCCCTATATGATTCTAAAGTTTTTAATTTATTGCTAAAATTTAAAATATAAAATTTATCATCTAGATCCATACCAACTATTTCTATATTTTTTTCTCCAACTAATTTTTTAACAAATTCTTCTTTATCTTTAGGGACTGCTAAAAATTTTATGTGTTCTAATGGCAAATTATCTTTTACTGCAATTTCAGATATGTCTGAATTTATCGAAATTGTTCTTATATCTTCCATATTTTGAAATGAAACCCCAGCAATAATTCCAAAATTCAATAATTGCTCTTTCATATTTTTACTATTAGGATTGATTCCTGCATATGTCAAAGATATATCTATACAATCTGTAACACTTACAAATCCTCTTTTACCGTGAATTCTAGAAAATTCTTCACCTGTTATAACTTTGATGTTATTCTCTTGAGATCTATCTAAACTATTTATACCATATTTTAGTATATAAGGAAGTGCATTTGCATTTGTACCATGAAAAAAAACACTACCTGTTCGTTGCATTACATCAATAATTTTAGGATTAGTCAATAATAAATAAGCCATATTTAGTCTTTTTGATGCTTCTATTGTTGGATTATTTTTAAATAATACTTCCCTTTCCATGGCAAAATTTCCATTTATTGAAAAATTATCAAATCCGCCTTCATATAATATTCCTTCCATTTTTCTTTTCATTTCTTCGTTTTTTGCTAGACTTAATAATTTTTGTGCTACTTGCTCATATATAGGTGAAGTTATTTGGTCTATTGAATAATTACTATACATAATTTATCGCTTGTCACCTCTAATTTTCTTTTCTCAAAATTAATATATACAGTTTATATTATATAAGAAAAAATTTCAATACTCACAAATAATAAAAAAATAACGCTTCTTTCATTGATTTTTCCAATTATTTTATTATATATTCCCAACCTGGTTTCCACGATTTTGTTTTTCTCCAATCGTGCATAATAGCCTCTTCCCAAGATATATTTTTAGTTATAACTTCAAATGCTAATTGTGGCGCTCTATGTGCTATTATTCCGATTTTTTTATCTTTATAATTTTGTTTTAAAAAATTAATAAATTCATTAACTCTTTTTTCAACATTCCTAAGAGATTCCCCATTTGGAAATGGTTCATTTATATGTGCTTCATAAATGATTAATGACTTATCTTGTCCATCTAAATCACCATAATTACATTCTCTCAGCCTACTATCTTCTATGTGTTTAATTTTTGGAAAAGCAAGTTTTGCTGAATCTATTGCTCTTATAGAATCTGATGTGAAAATCACATCAAATTTAATATCTTTATTTATCTCTCCTAATCTTAATGCCCTTTTTCTTCCTATTTCACTTAACTCTGCTTGTTTCCATCCACTACATTTTCCCTCAATATTGTCAACTGTTGTTCCATGAACAAAATACATAATTTTAAATTCCATATTTTTACTTACCTTTTTTTCATATTCTTTATAAAAGTTATGTTGAAATTTATCTTTATAATTATACTTTATTTTAATTAACAATAACTTTCTTTTCATTTTTTATAAAAGTTTTAACATCATTTATAATTGGCTTGTCAACTTTAAAAATATTTTGAGGTAAATCATTTATATCAAACCATTTTAATTCAGTTACTTCTCCATCTGTAAACTTAATATTTCCTTTAAATTCTTCACATATAAAAACGTGATTCAATATATATGACTGATCTCCATTTGGATATATATTAAATAATTCTTCTCCTGAATAAATTCCCATCAACGTAGGATTTATAGGTTCTATATTTAATTCTTCTTTTATTTCACGTTTCAAAGCGTCTATATACTTTTCACCAGGTTCTATTCCTCCGCCATGTATTGCCCAAGTATTATTATCAGCTCTTTTTTGTAATAGTATTTTTCCTTCTTTAT
>CANQEK010000129.1 GCA_947594985.1 uncultured Clostridia bacterium | reverse complement strand
TGGAGCTGTTTTAATACCATATGCAGATAAATCTTTTGGAAATTCATATTTTTTTATATCAGTTAATTTATATGCTATAGCCTTTTTACTATTATTAAAATATTTATCATAAAATTTTGATGTAATTCCAGATTGTTTTTTTGTAATATTCCAAATCTTTTCAGGTGGACCTTCTAAAACTTTCTCAACTTTTGCCTCTCCAACTATTTTCATAATCGGAGAAGTTGAATAAATAATAATCTTATCTATATCTCGTTTACACTTGATTTTTCTATATTCATATTTTTTTGTGCCATTAAATATATTTTCTACATGCTCTGGATTTATTGAAATTAATATACTACACATGTTTCAACCTCCTATAACTTCTAATTCTTTTATTATTTTTTTCCAATATGATTTATCTACTTGTTGCTTTTGAGCTTTTCTAATAAATTCTCTTAATAATTCATTTTCCATAATATATTCTGCTATGTCATTAGATACTTTATACTGGTTAGGACTTTCTTGTGCTACTAAATCATAGAAAGCATCTTTTTCCTTTGATTGTAAATTAAAGCATTCTACAAATTTATCTACTATTTTTTTAGAAGGTAAACGATTTCCTTTTTCTATATCAGAAATATAAGTTGCAGATACTCCTAATTCATCTCCAAGAATTTTTAGACTTCTTTTACCTCTGTATTTCTTTACTAAATCACCAAATTTTTCTTTCACTTTTTTCTCCTTATTAACAAATGTGCTTATGAGCATGTTTGTTAATATAATATAATAAAAAAAATAGTTTGTAAATACTTTTCAAAAAAAATACACTTTTTTTCAAGTGTATTTATTGTATAGAAAACATTTCTTTACTATTACCTTCAATGATTACTTTTTTTAACATTTCTTTTTTTATACTCATTGGCCCTTGTATAGGACCATTAATAATTCCATTTTCTAATAAAAATTTATATGTAATAGGTTTATTAAATGTTATATAGTGTTTGAACATTATTACAAGACTATCTAGAGAAGTCTCACTCATTAATTCAATTTCATTATATGCTGTTCTTTTTCTAACTATATTAAAAATTTCTTCTCTAGTTTCAAATTTATTCCATGTGGTTTCTACAATCCCCAAAGTTGTTATTGCCTTTTTATCTTGTGATGCGTAAAATAACAAGATATCATTAGGTTTTATCATTTTGATTTTTGAATTTGTAATAAATGCTTTTTTTATTGCATTTGCAGATGTATTTATTCCTTGAGTATCATCAATACTTATTTGAAATTCCCTTTCAGCTTCTTCAAATAATAATTTATGATACTTTGGTTGTATTGGAATAATAAATATATTTTGATTATCTAATTGCACGAAAGGATAGCCTTTTTTATCCTTTATATTTTTAACAAAGATAGCTTCTTTTTCAATTGTATTGTCACTTTTAGGTGTATTTTTATATGTAGCAAACTTAAAACCATATTGCTTTAGTAAATAGATGAGAGAGGCTTGTCTTTCAAATGTAGTAACATATATTTCATCTATGTTTTTTTTGATAGCTTCTTTTATCATTATTTTTATAAAGCATTCACCTATTTTTTTACCAGTATCAGCAACTTTAAATGTAGCAACTTTTAGCCTTTTTGCTGGTTTAAATGGAGTGTCAAAACTTGAATAATCCTCATCTTTACCTTCTTCTTTTAACATCAAAAATGAAGTAACTTTATTTTGTTGATTTTGAGTTATATATGCTTGTGCATTATTTAGTTGTTTCTTTTTAAACCATACATCAAAACCTTTGTAATCCATTCTTAAACTAGAAAAAAATTCATCTTCTAAATCAAGATTATATAAGTATTCTTGCTTTATGAATACTGGTGTTTGTACAATCACTTTTTCTTCTTCTTTAAATCTTGCATATGCATTGTCAATAGATAATACTCTATCACCTAAATTTAGCTTTTTTCCTTTTTTCACAAGTTCTTTATCATTTGTTATAAGAAATGTAACACAATTTCTATAAACAGCATATAACATTTCATTATCTATTTTATCATGTTCATTTTTTAATCCTGCTAAATTATTAAATTCATCTGTGATTTTAGGAGGGTTATCTATAATATTATAAACATTTAATTTTGATTTAAATATAGATTTCCTTTTTTCGTCCTTTATTTTGTCTGTTTCAACTAGTGTTTTAGGATGAATTACTATACTATATTTATCTGAATCGTATAATGCTTTTGTTATTCTAGCAACTTTATCATCTAATACTTGATTATCTAATAAATAGATTAGCATATTAGTATCTAATAATATTTTTTCTTTCAAATTTACACCTTCTTTACTTTGATTCCTATTACCCCATATTTTTCCTCTTGTTCTTTTGTATAAAATTTATATAGGTCATTTAAAAAGTTTCCCCTTGTTTCTTTTCTGTCTGCATATTGTTTAATATCTAAATTCGTTATTATATCTTCAAATGACTTACCAGTAAATAGTTTTTCTACTTTTGTATATAATTCTTCTTTTAATTCTGGTTCTTTTTGAAATATAATTTCATCACCAACTTTTAAATTTTTTCTTTTATCATCATTTAATCTAATTTCTATTTCTTTAGTTCCGTTTTTCATATATTCAAAGTATTTTGGATTTAATTTCATTATATATTTCATAGCTATACCTTTCAAATTTTGGGTTATTTTATTATCTATATTTATAAAGATTTTATTGTTTTTTCTATTTTTTCTTTTTGTTTCTCAAAATTAAATTTTGTAACTGGTATTCTTCCAATCATTTTTGTTTTTAAGAAATGATTTAATATATCAAAAGACTTCAATGTTTCTTCTGTCCCATTACCA
>CANQEK010000128.1 GCA_947594985.1 uncultured Clostridia bacterium | reverse complement strand
GAATATGCTCATAAAGCTATTAAAGACCATATAGGAAGATTTACAAAATTATATTATCAAATTAAAAATGATAAAATAGATGCAAAATATTTACTTGATATATTTGATAAGGATGATATTTTTCCAGAAATAGATTATATGATTTATTATTAAAAAATGTTTTGGAGGAAAATATGAATGTTTATGATGAGGTAAACAATTTAGCAAAAGCTATAAAAGAATCAAAAGAATATAAAGAATACAAGGTAGTAAAAGATGAATTAAATAAAACACCTGATTTGAAAGAACAAGTTAATGAATTTGAGAAAATTCGATATGAAGAACAATTATTAGCTATGCAAGGTGAAAAACAGAGTGATGAAAAAATGAAAAAATTACAAGAACTTTATCAAATTTTAGTTAAGAATCCTAATGTTAAAGATTATTTTGATAAAGAAGTAAGATTTAATGTTTTAATTGCTGATGTTAATAAAATAATTGGAGAAGCAATTAAAGATGTTTTATAATTTTTATATATAACTATAATAAAATATATTATTTTTAATTTATTCTATCAAAATATATTATAAAAAAGTTAATAAAACAACGTTACTGTTGAAAGTTTATATGGTAACGTTGTTTTGTTTTATATTTGTCTTATTATAAGAATAGAAAAATATTTCTAAAAAGATATTAAAAATTTGGATAGAGCACTAAAATAATAATTGATATTACTGTTAGTTTGTTATATAATGATATGCAAAGTAATTATTTTGGGAGAAAAGGAATGAATAAAAAATGGGAATTTTATAATCAGAATCAAGAAAAGGTAAAAGAACTTGTAGAAAATTTTAATATTTCTGAATTACTTGCTACTGTTTTAGTTAATAGAAATATAACTGAAAATAAAGATGTAGAATTATTTTTAAATCCTACTAGAAATGATTTTCATGATTCATATTTAATGCCAGATATGAAAAAAGCAGTAGATCGAATAATTAAAGCAATTAACAATAATGAAAAAACAATTATATATGGAGATTATGATGTTGACGGTATTACAAGTATTACTGTTTTAGCAAAATTTTTAAAAGAAAGAGGTTTAGATGTTGGCTATTACATACCTAATCGATTAGATGAAGGATATGGTTTAAATAAAGAAGCAATAAAGAAAATTGCAGAAGATGGATATAAATTAATAATAACAGTTGATTGTGGTATTTCCGGAACGGAAGAAATAGATTATGCTTATAATTTAGGAATGGAAGTTATAATTACAGATCATCACGAACCATTAAAAAAATTACCAAAAGCATTAGCTATAATTGATTGCAAAAGAAAAGATAATAAATATCCTTTTAATAGTTTAGCCGGAGTTGGAGTTGCTTTTAAATTAATTCAAGCAATTAGTAAAGAATTAAAACTAGATGAAAAAGAGTATTTAAAATATTTAGATATAGTTTGCATAGGAACTATTTCAGACATAGTGCCCTTAGTTGATGAAAATAGAGTTATTGCAAAACTTGGCTTAAAACTTATTGAAAAAACACGTTGTCCAGGTATTGTTGCATTATTAAATGCATCAGGTTATAAAGAAGTTAATTCTAATACAATTTCGTTTGGAATTGCACCTAGAATTAATGCTTGTGGAAGAATGGGATATGAGCGAGATGCATTAGATTTATTTTTAACAGAGAATATTGTACAAGCAAATAGAATAACAGAAATGTTAAATGAATATAACAGAAAAAGACAAGAAATAGAAAAAAGAATTTTTGAAGAAGCTTTATTAAAAATAAATAAAGAGAATCTTGATAAGTCAAATGTTATTGTTCTTGGCGGTGAGAATTGGCATCATGGAGTTATAGGAATAGTAGCATCTAAAATAACAGAATTATTTTATAAACCAACTATATTAATATGTTTTGATGGAGATGAAGGAAAGGGTTCTGGTAGAAGTATTCCTGGTTTTGATTTACATGGTGCTTTATGTAGTTTGAATAAGTATTTAGAAAAATATGGCGGACATGAAATGGCAGTTGGATTAAGTTTAAATAAAAGCAATTTTGAAGATTTTAAAAATAATCTTGAGGAAGTTGCAAAAGAATCTCATACTGAAAATCTTGTTCCTGTAATTAAAATTGATAAAGAAATAAATATAAAAGAGATAACTACTGAAAATGTAAAAAGTTTAAAATTACTAGAACCATTTGGAGAGTCAAATAAAACACCAATATTTATTTATAAAAATTTACGAATAGATTCTATAAGGGCTTTATCAGAAGGAAAACATTTAAAATTAACATTACGAGATGGTAATACGATTATAAATGCAATAGGTTTTAATATGGGAAATTATGCGGAAGAATATTTGATTGGAGATAAAATTGATGTTATTGGCGTTCTTGAAATAAATACATTTAATGATGTTGAAAGTGTACAAATAAATTTGAAAGATATAAGAAAATCTTATTAAAAATAGAGGGGATTTATTATGTTAGAAAATACTCAAATAACAATTGAAGATATTATAAAAATGCAAAAAGAAAATTATCCTAACTGTAATGTTGATTTAATTAGAAAAGCATATGAGTTTGCAAAAAAAAGCCATGGAGATCAACTTAGAAGATCTGGTGAACCATATATGGTTCATCCATTAAATGTAGCTCATATTCTTTCAACACTTGGTTTAGATGATGAAACTTTATGTGCAGGTCTTTTACATGATGTTGTCGAAGATACACGGAGTAACAATTGAAGAGGTTATTAGTATTTTTGGAGAAACTATAGCTGAAATGGTTGCTGGCGTTACAAAACTTGGAAAGATAAGATTTACTACTATAGAGGAACAACAGGTTGAAAATTATAGAAAAATGTTTCTTG
>CANQEK010000127.1 GCA_947594985.1 uncultured Clostridia bacterium | reverse complement strand
ATATTCTTCAACTGTTTCATTATGAATATATCTAATTCTACTATTTGTAAATTCACTATTAGTTATAATAGGAATCTGCCATCCTGTTAAAGAAATAGCTTTATAATTTTTACTAATTAATAACATTGCTAATTTTGCAATAGTTACTTGTTCTCCTGTTGAAACTAATACATCATGTTCCCTTTTATCAGGATTTTTTGTTATTTCATTTTCTTCTGCAATAAGTCTATCTGTTGTTTTTCCTTGGGCTGAAACAACAACCACCACTTTGTTTCCTTTATCCACCTCTTCAATAATATGTTTAGATACTAGTTCTAATTTTTCTACATCTGCAACAGAACTACCACCAAATTTTTGTACAATAATTCCCATATGTTGTACCTCTTTTTGTAAACAAATAATAGCAAATTTTAAATTTAAAAATTACTATGTATGGATTTAAAATAAAATAAATAAGCATCTAATATAGTATATTTTTTATTTTAGATTTAGTGCTTACTATAATTATTTTATTAAACTCTTTTGGTATTATAACACATAAATTTTGGTAAATCTATATCTATATAAAAAGAATTTGTATAAATATACAAATTCTTTATGTACCATTTTATTTTTTTGAAAATCTTCCACAATCACACTCATCATCAAATCTTTTATATTTACCTGTTTTATCACAATCTGCTTTTGTTGTAGTATGATTACCTAACCAGTAATAACAATATTGACATTCATTTGCCATATTAAATCACCTCCGTACAATAACTCTTCGACATTATTTTATCAAAATTTGCAATAAAAGTCAAATTCATTCTTTAGGTTTTATTACATATTTCATTATATATCTTCACCATTTAATACTTTTTCAGCATTATATGTTGTAATATTTTGCAAGTATTCATCTGAAATATATTTAGATATTTTATTAGTTGCTTTTAGAACATTTTTATAAACAGTATTTTTTTTATGTACATCTGTTCCCAAAAAATTAACTAAATTATATTTCAGCATTTTCTTTATAGTTAATTTGGCAAAAAGTCCATATTTACCTAAAATACTTGTATAATTACATTGAAAAAGTACTCCTAATTTTTTCAAATCATATAACAATTTAAAATTCTTCTGAAAAATTGAATATCTTTCTGGATGAGATAATATTATTCTATAATTGTTCTCTTTTAATTTTATTACTGCGTCTTTTAAATTATTAAAATTTTGTTCTTTTGGTGATATTTCTATTAAAATATAATTTGTTTGATTAATTGTAGATGGTTTAAATTCTTGTAATAACTCTATAATATTATGTGTTAAAAAAATTTCGCTTCCTAAAAAAATCTCAGGAACATTTTTTTCTTGCTTTAATTCATCTATTATTTCTTTTCTTTTATATTCTGGTGTTTCATAAAAATTTAAAACATAATGTGAAGTAGAAATTATTTTATCAAATCCAACATTTTTTGCTTCTTTTAGCAATTCTATTGTTTCTTCATATGACTGCGAACCATCATCTATTCCAGGTAATATATGTGTATGAAAATCTATCATATTATTATAAATCCTCTCTATTTGAATTATTTACAAGCATTTCTAAATAGGCTCTCATAAAATTATTTAAATCACCATTCATAACAGCTTCGATATTTCCAACTTCATAATTAGTTCTGTGATCTTTAACCATTGTATATGGACAAAATACATAAGAACGTATTTGGCTTCCCCAAGCTATATCTTTTTGTTCACCTTTTAATTCTGAAATAGTTTCTTTATTTTGTTTTTCTTTTAAATCTAATAATTTAGATTTAAGCATTTTCATAGCATTTTCTTTATTCATTGTTTGTGAACGTTCTGATTGACAAGATACAACAATATTAGTTGGTATATGTGTAATACGAACAGCTGAATCCGTTTTATTTATATGTTGTCCACCAGCCCCAGATGCTCTATATGTATCAATTCTTAAGTCATCTGGATTTATTTCAATATCAATATCATCTGTAATTTCAGGTAAAACCTCTACAGACGCAAATGATGTATGTCTTCTTCCTCCACTATCAAATGGCGATATTCTAACTAATCTATGAACTCCCATCTCTCCTTTTAAATATCCATAAGCATTATCACCTAAAATTAATGCAGTAACACTTTTTATTCCAGCTTCCTCACCTTCTAAAAAATCTAATTCTTTAAGTTCAAAACCATTTGATGAACACCATTTTCCGTACATTCTGTATAACATCTGAACCCAGTCTTGTGACTCTGTTCCACCAGCTCCAGGATGAAGTGTTATAATTGCATTGTTAAAATCATATTTTCCAGAAAATAATGTAGTAATTTCTAATTCCTCAAGTTTTTTTTGAATATTTTTAGAAGATATTAAAAGTTCTTCAATCATTGAAGAATCAGGCTCCAAATTTAATAGTTCATTCATTTCAAATAAATTATTTAATTCAGAATTAATACTTTCATATAAATTAATTTTTTTATTTAAAACTTTAATTTTAGAAAAAATTATATTTGATTCTTTCTGATTATTCCAAAATCCATCTTTCATTGATTTTTTTTCTAGTTCCTGTAATTCAGATTTTAAAGAATCGATTTTAATGGATGCCTTAATTCTTTCTTTTTTTATTCTTAATTCATTTAAAAATTTAAAATTTTCTTCTAATTCTAACACTTAAATAATTCTCCATTATTATTAATTTCTATATGTCATTACTATTATTTAATCTTATTATATTTAAATTTATAAGTCAATACTTCAATTTTAAACAACATATATAATTCACAAAAGAGAATTCTCAAACTATACTTTTAAATATTTCAATCGCTAATAATATTCTTGCTACCAAAATATGTTGCTAGGAAATATGAGCCATATATTACACCAATAATTATTATTGTTGCTATAATTGAAGGTAGCAAATCATCTTTTGATGCTAAACCTGACATTATTGTTATTGCAAATTGTATTCCA
>CANQEK010000126.1 GCA_947594985.1 uncultured Clostridia bacterium | reverse complement strand
AAAATTATTAAATTTAATTAACGAATCTAATATTTTAATAATACCAGGTGGAAATCCTGAAATGTTATATTACAAAATAGCTATGGAATTTGAATTATTATATGTTTTAAAACATTACAATGGATTAATAATAGGCGAAAGTGCAGGAGCGTGTATTCAGTTTAGAGAATACTTTATAACAAAAGAAAATAATTATCATGGCTATAAAGCTTGGTATCCAGGTTTTGGTGTATTAGATGATACATTTTACATTGATGTACACACTAGGGATAATAATGATTATACAGAACAACTTCAAAAAATATCAAATAAAAGACAAAAGAAAATATATGCTTTACATGAAGAGGATTCAATATTATATAATAGAGAAACTATGAAATTAAAATATTTTGGTAATGTTAATATTATTATTCCTAAAAAGCGTAAGTAATATGTTATTTTTGTAAATGTCAAGATAAAATAAAAGACTATAAAATTACTATGGAAATTTAAAACACAAATTTGTGTTTTTTTCTACACTTGCAAATTTAAAAAAAATGAGTATAATATGTGATGTTGAAAGAAAAGAGCATAATTTTAGGGCATAATTAAAAGTATTTCAAGTGAAGTAAGAAAAGGAAGGTATGTATATGAAAGATACAAAAATAAGAAGATTCTTATCTTCAGTATTAGTAGGTACATGTTTAATGATGCCTAGTGTAGTAAAAGCAGATGGAAAAATAGAAGTAAATGAAGAAGTATTAAATTCTACATCAAAAACTTATATGTTAAATAAAGAAGAATCAACTAAAATAAAAGATATAGTTGTAACATTTAATGATGAGAAAATAGAATTTGACCAACAACCAATAATAAAAGATGGAAGGACAAAAGTACCATTTAGAGCTATATTTGAAAGTATGGGAACAATAGTGTTCTATAGAAATACAGATAGAAGTATATTGGGACTAACAAGAGATGGAGATGTAATAATCCATAAAATAGGAACAAATGAAGCAACAATAAATGGAGAAGTAAAGAAATTTGATAGTTCATCAGAAGTAATAAATGATAGAACATTAATACCAGTAAGAATGGTAGCTGAGTTATTAAATGCAGAAGTAGAATGGAAAGATAAAGAAAGAAAAGTAGAAATAGAAAAAGAAATAACAACAAATGATTACAATAGAAAAATAAGAGGAATATTAGAATGTGCATTAAATCAAAACTTTAATCCAGAAGATTATAAAAGATATTTAGAATATCAATTTAATAACTGGGATATGGACCCTAAACAAGTTATATTGAATGTTAATATGGATTTAGATAGAGAATTAGTTGAAAGAGAAAAAGATGTTCAGCTTTATAATCAATATGGTCCATATACCGTTAAAGTACCATTATTACTAGCAAAAGAAGAAGATGAAACAGTAATAGAAGATGTAAATGATGAATTAGTATTGGTAAATAAGTTTAATGTTTTTCCTGAAGATTATGAACCAGATTTGGGTAATATGTTAAATGCACTTGACCTTTATATAGATAATATGAATTACTGGTCGCTAGATTCTTGGGCACATGTTGACTGTTACTTAAAAGAAAATGCATATAATGCATTTGTGGAATTGAATAATGATTATGCAAATTTTTTAGGTAATAGTTATGGACTTTCAGAACCAAACGCAACTATAAGTAAAAATGAATATATTCATGGACTAAAAAACGACAATCTTTATCTTGCAGGAAGATTACCAGGTTTTACATATAAAGAAAAACTTTACTATAGATCTAGTAATACACGAGAAGAATTACTTACAGGTTTGACTTTTATGGCTGATGGTAGGACTTACTATGGTGAAGATTATATAACAAATTATAAACAAAGATTAGGTTATGAGTTAACTGAAAAAGAAAATAGGTATTATGTAAATTATCAAGATAAAGATGAAAGATATGCATGGTTACAAGAAAATTCATGGAAATATGGATATGTACAAAGATATCCAGATGATAAAGAAGCAATAACAAGAGTATTACCAAATTATGATATGTATAGATATGTAGGAAAAGAAGTCGCAAAAATTATGCATGAAGAAAATTTATGTTTAGAAGAATACTGGGCTAAATATAAAAATCCAAGTAAATATACAACTACTGAAGATTCTGTTAAAAAATTATTATTAAAATATTAAAAAAATCTGAATTTAGACACAAAAATTTATAAGTTTTTGTGTCTTTTTTCTGCTTGAAACTATTGACATCTAAGGGTGGACTTTTGTATACTTTAATTAGAATTGCGTACAATCATAAAAGAATATAAGGAGAAAAATATATGAAAAAAATATTAAAATTTTTAGTTTTATTACTATTATTATTTCCTGTTTTAGTAAAAGCTGAAACATGTTCTAAAACAGAAAGAAATAGAATTAGTTCATTGATTAAAAATATAGATATTAGATATAAATACATTAATGATAATAATTATCAGATTAGTATTTATAATATTCCTAAAGAATTATATGTAGAAACCCCATCAAGTAGAATATATCATAATAATAGTACTGATTTTTCTAAAGAAATAGGGTATTCAAGTGGGAAAAGTTATACTTTTGAAATATATTCTGAAAATAATGATAACTGTATTGATGATATGCATTATACAAAAACTGTTTATATAAAAAAATATAATAAGTTTTCAGAAAAAGAAATATGTAAAAATGATGAATATAAAAATTTTGAATATTGTAATGAAAATTATCAAGGAACAATAACAGAAGAAAAATTTAATAGTGAACTTAAAAAATATGAAGAAAAGTTAAAGGAAGAATCTGAAATACAAGAAGTAACTACTGATGATAATAAATTTAATATGTTATATATTATTTATGCAGGAGCTGGTGTTTTATTAGTTACTGTAATAGTTATAATAATTGTTTCTATTAGAAGAAAAAGAAGGTGGAAATTTTGAAAAAACATAAAATAATTTATAGTTTAATAATTATAGTTTTTGCATTTATATTTATGCCGAATAGGTATTATGCAGCAACTTCTCAAGTTATAAGTCCTGGTAGCCATGCTTACGGTGGAGATAATTCTGGATTAGATGCATATGGTTCCAATCCAAGTTGTAATGGTAATTATAAAACAGAAGTAGACGGAATATATGAATGCGTTGAAGAGGATTT
>CANQEK010000125.1 GCA_947594985.1 uncultured Clostridia bacterium | reverse complement strand
AATAAATGTTGATACAGATATATTAATTGTAGATGAAGTGTTGTCTGTTGGAGATATGGCATTTCAATTAAAATGTTTTAAAAAGTTTGAACAATTTAAAAATAAAGGAAAAACAATTATTTTTGTTACTCATAATATTAATGATGTTTTAACAAATTGTAATAGAGCGATTATACTTGAAAATGGCAAAAAAACTTTTGATGGTTCTGTTAAAGATGGTGTAAATAGATATAAAAAAATAATAGTAGGTATTAATCAAGAACAGACTTCAAATGAAAATATTGAAATTTCAAATAATGATAAAAAAGAAGAAAAAACAGAAAATAAAATAACAAAAAAACAAATAAATAGTAAAAATGAATCTTGGAAAGAAAGATGTAATCAAAATCCTAACATGATTGAGTATGGTAATAAAGATGCAGAAGTTATTGATTATGGAGTTTTTGATGAAGATGGAAATGCTGTAAGTATATTTGATAATGGTGATATTATTACTTTAAAATCTAAAGTAAAATTTAATAAAGAAGTAAAAAATCCTATATTTACAGTTACTTTAAAAGATTTTTCAGGAAAAGATATTGCAGGAACAAATTCAAATATAGAAAAAATTGAAACAGGTATTTATAAAAAAGATGATATAGTAATAGCTGAATTTACTCAAAAAATACCAGTAGCACCAGGAAAATATACATTATCTTTTAGTTGTACTAGATATAATGTTAAAGGAGAACTGGAGGCTTTAAATAGAAAATATGATGCTTTACTTGTTGAAGTTATTACAACTAAAAACACAGTTGGAATAGTAAGGTTAGATTCAAAAATAAAAGTCAAAAAAATAGAAGAGTAATATTTTAAAAATAAATTTTGTAAAGGTATTAATATAATGAAAATTGATTTATCAGAGTTTAAAAAGAATATTATTAGTTGGTATCCAATTAGAAAAGATGATACAGTTTTGCAAATAGGAGACAATGAAGCAATTTTGCAAGAATTAAAGAATAAATCAAATAATGTAACATGGTTAGATAATATTAATCAATTCAAAATATCAGTGAAATTTGATTATATTATTATGATAGGGATTCTAGAAAAATTAGATTCTGAACGTGAATTTATAAATTATTTAGAATGTGCTAAAGAAGCTTTAAATAGAAATGGAAAAATTCTTTTGGCTTTTAATAATAAATTTGGAATGAAATATTGGGCTGGTGAAAAGTTTGATGAAAATTCAAAACCTTATGAAAGTATTGTAAGTTTTAAAGAAAATAATTTTAGCTATACAAAAATTAAAAATATATTGAATTCTTTAAAATTAAAATATAAATTTTATTATGCATTACCTGACTATAAAATGACAAATGTAATATATACAGATGAATTTATGCCAAATAATGATAGTATTGATTCTAGAGTTTTAACGTATTGTGAAAATGGTGAAATTTTAAATTTTTCTGAGAGAAAAGCTTATAAAGAGTTAATAGAAAATGATGAAAAATTATTTCCTTTTTTTTCAAATTCATATTTTATTGAAATTTCTAATAAAAATGAATTCCAAGATATTAAATATGTTAGTTATAGTATAGCAAGAAAAAAAGAATATAGAATAAAAACTATTATTGGAAAAAATGAAGTTTATAAATTTTCAGATTGTGAAGAAAATAATCATATAGAAAATATTGCTAGAAATATACAAATATTGGATAAATATAAAATTGATTGTTTAGATAAGTATGAAGAAAATAAAATAATAAGTAAATATTTAAAAGATGCAAAATCATATGATAAATTACTATTAGAAACATATCAAAAAGAGGGCTTAGTTTCTTTAGCAAAAAAAATAAAAGAGTTTAAAGCTTTAATTCTAGATAAGTTAGAAGAAAATGGAGATAAACAAAATTCAGTTTTTGAAAAATATGAAATTTCTATAAATAGTGATTTAAAAAACAAATTACATTTTACTAAAGATGGTGTTATAGATTTAATATTTCAAAATTGTTTAGTAAAAGGAAATAAATTATATTGTTATGATCAAGAGTGGTATGAACAAAATATTCCAATAGAATTTATACTATATAGAGCAATTTTTTATTTTACAGAACTTAAGCAAATAGTAAATATACAAGATATTTATAAATTATTAGATATTGAACAATATACAGATATTTTTGAAAAATTAGAAAATAAAATACAAGATAAAATTGTAGATGAAGATATTTGGAATCTACATATTAATTCTGTTAAAGATATTGGAAAAATAGATTTAGTTTTAAAAAATTATGAGGATAGATTAAATTCAGCAAATGAACATATAAAAAATTTGGAAAATAATATTAAGGAATATGAAAAGGGAATTGCAGATTTAACTAAACTTGTAGAGAATAAGGATGTAGAGCTTGTTAATTATGCAAATCAAATAAGATCAATTTCAAATTCTTTTTCTTGGAAAATTACAAAACCTGTAAGAATTCTTACATGGATGTTAAATCCTTTTAATGGAGCAACATTTATTGATAGAATAATGCCACCTGGTGGAAAAAGAAGAATTGAATATGATAAAAAGCAAACTGAGAAAAAATATGCAAAAAAAGTTGAAAATTATTTTAAGTTATCAGATGCTGAAACAGCTGAATATTGGAAAGGAATAGATCATAGAAAATTTTTAAAATATCAAAAAGAACTAGAAAAACAAGAAAAAAATGAACTTTCTGATTATGAAAAATGGGTAAGAGCAAATACTCCTAGTGATCAAGAAATAGAAAAACAAGAAAAGACTAAATTTAGAAAAAGACCTAAAATTAGTATTGTAGTACCATTATATAATACAGATATAGAATTTTTTAGAGAACTTTTATACACAGTTCATTGTCAAACTTATAAAAATTGGGAACTATGTTTAGCAGACGGAAGTGAAGAACCACTTGAAAAAATTAAATCAATGGTTCAAAATGATAAGAGAATTAAATATAAGTTTTTAGGGGAAAACAAGGGTATTTCAGAAAATACTAACAAAGCTATTGAAATGGCAACAGGTGACTTTATTTCACTTTTAGATCATGATGATATGTTAAATATTAGTGCTTTATATGAAGTTGTAAAAGTTATTAATGAAAATAAAGATGTGGATTTTATATATTCAGATGAAGACAAATTTCACTTTTTAGATGAACCATATTTTGAAC
>CANQEK010000124.1 GCA_947594985.1 uncultured Clostridia bacterium | reverse complement strand
AATGCGAAGGATACTTTAAGGAAAGTTGCTGAGTCTTACTTAAAAGGAAGGAATATATTTGTTGACGCGAGATGTTTGGGGAGTAAAGCGAAACTTATAAATGAAAAATTTGATGATTCAGATACAGTTGGAATGGTAACAGATATTTATAGTCATAGTGGTGAGTTTAAATTGGGGGATCTAGATTATGAGGAGGATGTTAACAATCTTAATGCTTTATCGGTGGGGAACTTGTCTTTGGAGCATCAGTTATGGTTAACATCTCGAATTGTGAATGGTCGTCGGTAGTAATGTAAAGTTCGGTATTAGATATTTAACCTTAAAAGGTGTTGTTTGTAGCGATAGTGAATTTTTCCTACAATATCAGTCGGGTTGGGACGTTCCTTGGCAATGTAATGGTTCTCCTACTTGTTATGTGGTACCTGTTTTACTTGTAGGGGAGGATATTGTTATTGATAATGGAGATGGAAAAACCGTGGGCTCTGCATTTGAAATGTGTATGCCAGAGTCGGTATAGTCGATAGATTTCGAAAGAGTTCGAATTGTAGATTTATAAAGGAATTTTGCTAAATTCCTTTATTTTTTTTATTTATATATAAACATCGTCATTATTATCTTTCTAGCTCCAATTCTTTTTCTCTATCTTCTCGTTTTATCTGTTGTTCTGCATCCAATAAGGTATTGTAAATGTTGTATATAAAAAATGACTTGCATAATTTTTGTAAGTCACTTTATTTTTAATTTTTTTTAATTACCAACCCCAACTTTACAACTGGATTCTTTTCTGCCAGAAAAACCTTCTTTATTTCAATATTTTCTGGAACAACTTGTCCAATTTTTCTACCGTTCTTTAGTGTTACTTCCGTATGTACTGTACTTTTACTAACTCCAAATTTTTTAGCAGCTCCTCTTACTGTATCTTTGCTATCTATAATATAATGTGCAAGTTCTACTGCACGTTCTTCTATGTTTTTTTTGCCTGATATTCCACTTAGGTAATGGTTTGATATTTTATCTCTCATGAAACTAACCCCCATAAAGTTTACTTTTGTTTAATTGTATTCGTTTGGGGCTTGGGTTAGAACTTTTTATATATTTTTGTTTTGTATGGTTTTTATTAATTGTATTATTTTTTACAATATTTTCAAAACATGCCATGTCTGACTTCCATTATTTTTTTCTAATTGATAAATATTCCAATTTACAGTATATTTGAAATCTTGTAAACTTAACATCTCTTGTGACATTGGGTAAAATGCAATAGCAACTTCAATATTAGGATTCACATTAGTATTTAATAAAATTACAATTATTACCCCAATTGTGAAAGAAATTAAATTGTTTATAAATGATAATTTAAAACCAGACAATTTTTTAAAATTTAATACTTTTTCGTATATTTTACCTTCTATAAAAAATATTATTAGCTCAATGATAGCAACAATTCCCCAATATAATAGTGCAATTTTAAAACTCTTTAATACATTTGATATAAACACTACCATTGGATTTGTTAATATATTTACAGCAATTATTGATATAATATCATTTCTTTTTCTAATACCAATTAGTATTGAAATTAGTAACTCGATAAATATTGTTAGTATTAGTGAAATTATTAAACTCTTTATCATTGTTTTTCATTCCTTAAAATGGTAAATACAATAATCTTCAAAATCTAGAGCCAAATAAATATAAGAATAATTAAAAAAGATATTATAACTGTACTAATATTGCATATTAACGATACTGTAATTCCACTATGTTTTTTATATTTTAAAACTTTTTTATAGACAAATCCTTCAATAATAATAGTTGCTATAAAAAATAATATAACAATAAAACCATTATATAAATATAGCAAATTATCTAATACTTGATACAGGAATACTGCTATTGTTTTTACCATAATATTTCCTATTAAAATAGCTATACAATCTTTTTTTCTTATTCCAATAATTAAAGAAACAATCATACTAATTAATGCAAATATTGATACTACTGCAATTATCTTCAAAACATATGATATACCTTCTTCGTATGAGTATATTACATAAGGTCTATCCATAAAAGGTCTATCCATAAAAATATCATTAGGACTTATCATCATTTTTCTTCTCCTTTTTCATTTTCTTCATCTTCTTGTAATTGATTACTTTTATAGATTTTTCTTAATATAAATATTGAGATTCCAACCACAATAGCTATAACTACAATTATTGCTATATAATATAAAGGAGAATATCTTATTATTTCTGTTGGTACAGCAATAAGATCTGCATACACAAAATTTTTGATTAGAACTATATTTAAAAGAAAAATAGCCCAAATTCTAAATAATACCTTTTTAATCCCTCTCATTTTTAAATCTCCTTTCTTTAAATTTTACTGATTTATTATAATATCTTAAAGCAACATATAAAATAATTGATGATATTAATGTTATAATAAACAATCCTATTTTTGTAAATCCTTGATTGTAACCTACAAATGTTGGTACAGCTCCAACAAATAATGCTAGTGTAAGTAATCCAAATGCTAAACCTTTATTATTATCAAAAATATTACTTAAACATATTAGTGTAATAGGCATTGTCATATTGAATAACAAAATAGCAATTATACCAATTATTGGATTTGTAAATGAAAAAATAAAACATACAGCTGATATTAAAAGAGAAATTGAAATTTTATCAAATCCTATTTTATCTCCAATAATTCCACCTAGCATTTTACCTAGTACAACACCAAATATTGATAATAAAGCATATATAAACATTGATTTCCAAGTAAAAGCTAATATTATTCCAACATAACTTCTTATACAAACAGTTATAAAAATACATATAATTGCTATCCATTCATTTTTTGTAAGTTTTATAGATTTGATTTTTGAATTACTAATTCTATTTTTTATTTGGTTATATAACCATAATAATGATATTGCAGAAAGTAATAATATAAAAATAACTATGTAATATTTATCAAATTCTATTGAAGCCGATTTTCCACCTAAAAATATTCCCATTGCTCCAGTTGATACAAAAATTCCAGATAATGTTGCCTTTTTATCACTTATATTAAGTACATCAATTCCTCCACCAATGTGAAACATAGCATTGCCTATTCCAGCAATTAAACATGATATAATTCCATAATTAGCAAATCCAAATCCTATTGCTACTAAAATACATCCTATTGCTGAACAGATAGCATTTTTATTTATTTTGTCTGCTATAATGCCAATTGGTAATTGCATTGCAAAAGCAAAGAAATTGTATATGAGTATAGCAATAAACAAATTTGTTCCTGCTCCCATTTTTTGTGTTACCAAATTGCTAACTAATATAGCACAAGA
>CANQEK010000123.1 GCA_947594985.1 uncultured Clostridia bacterium | reverse complement strand
GTGAATGGATTTTAGATAATTTTTATGTTATTGAAGAAACAGTAAAAGTAATTCAAAGAGAATTACCTTTAAATAAATACAAAAAGATGATTGGACTTTCTAATGATAGATATTTTGGATTTGCTAGAATATATGTTTTAGCTGAAGAAATTGTAGCTTTTTCAGATTGTAAGGTAGATAGAGAAATTATAGATATAGCATTAAATAATTATCAGAGAAAGAAATTACTTAGCATGGAGGAATTATCTAATGTTGGAATATTTATTAAAATATCAATAATTTCTAAAATTAGAGAACTTTGCGAAAAAATTTATTCATCTCAAATTCAAAAATGCAAAGCAGAAAGTATCATTGAAAGATTAGTAGAGAGAAAAAGTTATGCTAATTTGAAATTTGCAAATAATTATAAACATTTAAAAGTTACAGAAGAGACATTAAAATATCCTTTTATAGAACATTTATCATATAAACTTAAAAAATATGGTAAGAAAGCTATAGTATATCAAAATATATTAGAGAAAGAGGTACAAAAAACAGGACTTTCTATTTCTGAGGTAATACAAAAAGAACATTTTAATATTGCAAATATAAAAATAACAATGGGAAATTGTATAACTAGTATAAAAGAAATGAATAGAATAGATTTTACAGAATTATTTAGTTATATGAATGCATCTGAAGAAATATTAAAATTAGATCCGTCAGGAATATATCCTAATATGGATGAAGAAAGTAAATCTTATTATAGAATATTAATAGAAAAAAAATCTAGAAAAAGTAAAATATCTGAAATTTATATTTCTGAAAAAATCATAGAACTTTGCAAAAGATATGAAAATTCAAAAAATTTGTTAGAAATGAAAAAAGCTCATGTAGGATATTATTTACTTAAATATGATGGTATTAGAGAATTGAATGAAATTTTAGAAATAAAAAATCATAAAAAATTAAGTACTAATCAAAAATCTAGATTATATATTGCATCTAATTTGATAATTCCTATGTATTTTTGTTTTATTGTATATGTACTTTTATTTTTAAGGTTAAGAAATTTATATATTTCAGCTTTTTGCGCTATATTGTCATATATACCAATATCTGAAATTTTTTTAAGAATAGAAAATTATTTAATTAGTAAATTGAAAGCACCTACAATACTTCCTAAAATGGATTATGATAAAGGAATTCCAGAGAATAGTAGTACTTTTGTAGTTATTCCTACTATTTTAAAATCAAAAGAAAAAGTTATAGAGATGTTTGAGAAATTAGAAGTTTATTATCTTGCTAATAAATCAGAAAATTTATATTTTGCCCTTTTGGGAGATTGTTCACAAGAAGATACAAAAACTAAAGATTTTGATAATGAAGTTATATCTGTGGGAATTGAAATGTGCAATAAATTAAATATGAAATATAAATCAGATAAATTTAGTAAGTTTCAATTTTTGTATAGAGAAAGAAGTTGGAATTCAAGTGAACAAGCATATATAGGTTGGGAGAGAAAAAGAGGACTGCTTTGCACTTTTAATAAATATATAAAAAAGCAAGAAGATAATAATTTTCTTGAAAACACGATTGAAAAAGAAAAAGATAAAATTCCAAATATAAAATATATTATAACTCTTGACAGTGATACAAATTTAAATTTAAATACGGCATCAAAATTAATAGGTGCTATGAATCATATATTAAATTTACCAGTTATTAGAGATGAAAAAGTAATTGATGGTTATGGTATTATGCAACCAAGAATAGGTATGGATTTATCACTTTCACAAAAAAGTTTATTTATAGAACTTTTTAGTATGAAAGGTGGAATAGATGTATATACAAATGCAATTTCAGATATATATCAAGATTGTTTTGAAGAGGGAATTTTTACAGGAAAAGGAATTTATAATGTAGAGGTTTATAATAGAATTTTAAAAAATGAATTCCCTGAGAATACAATTTTAAGTCATGATTTATTAGAAGGAAATTTCTTACGTTGTGGTCTTTTAACAGATGTTATGCTTTTAGATGGGTATCCAACAAGATATGTGCCATATATTTTAAGAAATCATAGATGGACAAGAGGAGATTGGCAAATTATTAAATGGTTAAAAAATAGTAGATTAAATGAGATTTCTAAATTTAAAATATATGATAATTTGCGTAGAAGTTTACTTCAAATATTTTGTTTTTTATTACTTATAATTGGGTCAGTGCAAGTAATTAAAAACTTTTTTGTAAATAGTTTATTAATTTCTTTATCAATTATTGGAATAATAATTCCATATGTAATAGATATAGTAAATTATATTATTTTTAAAGAGAGCAATATTACAGGGGCTGTTTATGCGTATAAAAAATTTTCAAAAGAATTAAATAGTATAAAAATAAGTTTAATAAGAATTTTTTTGCAAATAATTTTATTACCATATGAAACTTTTAAAAATATAGATGCTATAACAAGAAGTTTATATAGAATGTACAAAAAAACAAATTTATTAGAATGGGTTACAGCAGAAGATGGCGAAAAAAATTCAAAAACAGACTTAAATTCTCATTATAAAGAGATGAGTATTAATGTTATAGTAGGTTTTTTATTTCTATTTTTCCCTACAATATTTTATAAGATTTTAGGAGTATTATGGATAACAGCTCCAATAATAGCTTGGTATATAAGTTTAGATAAACAAAAAGTATATCAAATTTCTGAAGTCGATAAAAGATATTTAAATGATATAGGAAAAAGAACATGGAATTTTTTTGAGGACTATATAAATGAAGAAAATAATTATTTAATGCCTGATAATTATCAAGAGGATAGAAATAGGAAAATAGTGAACAGAACTTCATCAACTAATATTGGTTTAGAATTATTAGCCGTTATTTCTGCTTATGATTTAGGATATATTAATTTTAAGAAAACAGTAGAATATTTAAATAAAATATTAGCAACAATAAGTGGTCTTAGTAAATGGAATGGCCATTTATATAATTGGTATAATACTAAAACTTTAATGCCTTTAATACCAAGGTATATTTCCACAGTAGATAGTGGAAATTTTACAGGATATTTATATATAGTTAAAGAATTTTTTATTGAAAATAAGAATAAAGGTGATTTTGAAAATACTATAAATATTATAACAGAACTAATTAATAATACTGATTTTACAAAGTTATATAGTGAAAAAAATAAGCTTTTGTCAATAGGATATAATTTAGAAGAAAATAAATTAACAGATTCTTATTATGATTTTTTAGCATCAGAGGCTAGACAATCTAGTATCGTTGCAATTGCAAAAGGCGATATACCGGTGAAACATTGGAATAATTTGAGTAGAACGCTTACCACTTTAAACGGATATAAAGGATTAGTTTCTTGGACTGGAACATGTTTTGAATATTTAATGCCAGATGTTAATTTAAAAAGATATAAAGGG
>CANQEK010000122.1 GCA_947594985.1 uncultured Clostridia bacterium | reverse complement strand
AGCTAATCTATTTCTAATATCTTCTTTTATAACCAATCTATCAACTATAATATCAATATTATGTTTTTTATTTCTATCTAGTTCTATATCATCAGAAAGTTCATAGCTCTCTCCATCAATTTTTGCTCTCACAAATCCTTCTTTTTGCATACTTTCTAATAATTTTGTATATTCACCTTTTTTTCCTCTAATAATTGGACTTAAAACTTGTATTCTAGTTCCTTCTTCTAAATTTAGTACATTATCAACTATTTGATCTAAAGTCTGTTTTTCAATTTTTTTTCCACATTTTGGACAATAAGGAATTCCTATTCTTGCATATAATAAACGCAAAAAATCGTATATTTCTGTAACTGTTCCTACTGTAGAACGTGGATTTTTAGATGTTGTTTTTTGATCAATTGAAATAGCTGGTGAAAGCCCTTCTATACTTTGTACATCCGGTTTTTCCATTAAACCTAAAAATTGCCTAGCATATGCTGATAAGCTTTCAACATATCTTCTTTGACCTTCAGCATATATTGTATCAAATGCCAATGATGATTTTCCAGAACCAGATAATCCTGTAATTACTACTAATTTATTTTTAGGTATCTCAATATCTATATTTTTTAGATTATGCTCTTTAGCGCCTTTTATTATAATTTTATCATTCATAATATTGCCTTTAGTTAGATTTTTCTAACTCTCTCCTTCCATTTGAATATAAACTACACCAAGCTTTTTCATTATTTTTCTTCATTAAAACTTTCTAGTTCTTTTATTTTATCTCTCAATTCTGCAGCTTTTTCAAATTCCATATTTCTAGCATATTTAAGCATTTCGTCAGTAAGTTTAGATATAATATCGTCAACTGTTTCATCTTTTCCAATATTATATTTAGATTGTATATCTTCAACAATTGTTGCTTTTATTACATCTCTAACTGATTTTTGTATAGTTTTAGGTGTTATTCCATGTTCTTTGTTATATTTTTCTTGGATTGCTCTTCTTCTATTTGTTTCACTTATTGCTTTTTCCATTGATTCAGTAAGTTCATCAGCATACATTATAACACGTCCTTCAGTATTTCTAGCAGCACGTCCTATTGTTTGTATTAGTGAACGTTCTGAACGTAAAAATCCTTCTTTATCAGCATCCAAAATTGCAACTAGAGAAACTTCTGGTATATCTAATCCTTCTCTTAAAAGATTGATTCCAACTAATACATCAAATTCTCCTATACGTAAATCTCGTATTATTTCCATTCTTTCTAATGCCTTTATTTCAGAATGCATATATCTAACTTTTATTCCTGCATTTCTTAAATATGCTGTTAAATCTTCTGCCATTTTTTTAGTAAGTGTTGTAACAAGTACCCTATCTCCTTTCTTTACTTGAAAGTCAATTTGTTCCATTAAATCATCAATTTGATTTTCTGTAGGTTTAACCTCAATTTTAGGATCTAATAGTCCTGTTGGACGTATTATTTGCTCTACAACATTTTCTTTACTATGCTCTTTTTCATAATCTGCTGGTGTTGCACTAACAAATATACATTGATTTATTCTTTTTTCAAATTCTTCAAACTTTAATGGTCTATTATCAAAAGCAGATGGTAATCTGAAACCATAATTGACTAATGATTCTTTTCTTGCTCTATCTCCATTATACATTGCTCTTACCTGTGGAATTGTAGCATGTGATTCATCTATCATTATTAAAAAATCATCTGCAAAATAATCAAATAAAGTAAACGGTGGACTTCCAGGTTTTCTCCCACTAATATGTCTTGAGTAATTTTCAATTCCTTGGCAAAATCCTGTTTCTTTTAACATTTCTATATCAAAATTTGTTCTTTCTTCTATTCTTTGTGCTTCAATTAATTTTTTATTTTGCTTAAAATATTCTACTCTTTCTTCCATTTCTTGTTCTATTGTTATAAGAGCTCTTTCTAATTTTTCTTTACTTGTTACATAATGTGAATTAGGATATATCATAACATGCTCTCTACTTGCTGTTGCTTTTCCAGTTAATGGATTTATTTCTGATATTTTTTCTATTTCTGTTCCCCAAAATTCTACTCTTACTGCTGTTTCTTCTTGATTAGAAGGAAATATTTCCAATATATCGCCCTTAGCTCTAAATGTTCCTCTTTTAAAATCCATTTCATTTCTAGTGTATTGCATATTTATCAATTTTCGCATTATTTCATTTCTATCTTTTTGCATTCCTGGTCTAAGTGATACTATCATATTTTCATAATCTATTGGATCTCCTAATCCATATATACAAGATACAGATGCAACTATTATTACATCTCTTGTTTCAAATAGTGATGCTGTTGCAGAATGGCGAAGCTTATCTATTTCATCATTTATTGATGCGTCTTTTTCTATATAAGTATCTGAAGAGGCAATATATGCTTCTGGTTGATAATAATCATAATATGAAACAAAATACTCAACTCTATTTTCTGGAAAAAATTCTTTGAATTCTGAATAAAGTTGTCCTGCTAGTGTCTTATTATGTGCTAAAACAAGGGTTGGTTTTTGCACTTTTTCAATAACATTTGCCATTGTAAATGTTTTTCCACTTCCAGTAACTCCTAACAAAGTTTGAAATTTTTTGCCTTCTTTTATTCCATTAGATAAATATTCAATTGCTTCTGGTTGATCTCCAGTTGGCTTATAATCTGATACTAATTTGAACATTTTTCCTCCCTTTGTGGCCGATAAAAACAACAACTATTAACCAAAAAATTCGTGTAATTAACCGAACAAATTCGTGTAATTAACCGAACAAATTCGTGTAATTTGTTCGCTTTTTTTATTATTTTAGTAAACATAAATAGCAATTACACGAATTCGGTCACAAACTTTATATTTTTAAACTAAATAATTCTAAATAAAATTATTTAAAACTACTTAACATTTTAGCATTTTTCTATAAAAAACACAAGGTTATATACCTTGCGATAATAATGACCCCGGGTCCGTAAGTTATCCGAGGTACAATCTACTTTACTTTCATAATATAAAGTACTAATATTTATTGAAATTTTGTTATATCATCTACTCTTCCAGCAAAATATGGTTTTTCTTTTCCTTTTTCTCTTAAAAATATTGCAAATGTATCATCTACATAAAAATATCTTGGTGTATCCTTTTTAGAAAGCCCAACTGCTACTCCATCAAATTGTGCATATATACCCGCTTCACTTTTTATTTCTCCACCTTTTTCATCTAAAGTAAATTTTACTGTTTGCAATGCTTTTTTTATTTTTCCACTTGGATAAAGTGGATCTGCAGTCTCAAATCTTTTGTTTTCTAAATCCGTATATTCTTTTTTTTCATTAAATGTTAATTTAGGAGCTTTAAACTCATCTTCATCTTTAAAAGATTTACTTCCTGTATATTTTGAAGATTCATCATTCATATTTTTATATATTTCATTAAAATTATTT
>CANQEK010000121.1 GCA_947594985.1 uncultured Clostridia bacterium | reverse complement strand
GATATGTTATGGTCAACGACCTCAAACAGCAGGACTTACAGAAACATTGCCTAGCGGTGGATATAGAAGTGGTGGATTAAATTTTAGTTTTCCTGTTGAATTTATTACTACACCTTTAGTAGTTGCAACTAGTAGTAGTGATGTTAATGATACGGGATTTAATTTAGCACCAGCGAGAATTAATACACAACAATTTTCAGGTTTTTTCTGGGGAAACAAAGCACAAAATGGTACGACACATTCTGTAAATTATATGGCTATTGGAAAATGGAAGTAATTTAAGAGGAGGATAAATTTATAATGGTAAATTCATGATAATAGTAATAAATTAAGTGGTTGCGAAGCTTATAAGATAGGAAATCTTGTATATCTAGTATATGACATTGAAACAAAAATCAATCAAGGTGCAACTGTAATTGGAAAAATTAAGAAAAAACTTCTTATCACATGTTATGGAAATTCAAGAGTCAACGATCCAAATTACAAATCATATCCAGGTACAACTATTGCCATTAGCGAAGGCGAATTTAGGGTACATTCCTCTATATCAGGAGGAATTAGCACTACAGGAACTATATTACTTTTATTAGATGAAAATTAATTTTAAAAGGAGAAAATAAAAAAATGGAAGATTTAATAATGAATTTAGAGTTTACTAATATATGGTGGGCTTTTATTTTGCCATTTATCTTAATGATAATTGATGTTATAACAGGTTATATTAATGCATGGAAAAACAATAATGTGCAAAGTGCAAAAATGAGAGATGGCTTAGGAAAGAAATGTGCAGAATTAACATACATAGTTTTAGGAGTTTTGCTTAAATTTGCTTTTAAGTTAGATATTGTTATGTATGGTATAATATTGTATATTTGTTATATGGAAATTAATTCAATAATGGAGAATTGCGATAAATTAGGTTTTAAAATTGCATCTGGCAAGATTAATGAAAAACTAAATAATAAAAAAGAAGGTGAGTAATATGAATTTTGACGAATTTGTTAAAAAATATAATGGAAAAGCAACAGATTATGATGGTGGTTGTGGTGTGCAATGTGTTGATTTAGTTAAATTATATGCTGAGAAAGTATTTGGATTAAAATTTGGTAAATTTGGAGATGCACACGCTTATTATGATAATTTTTCAAAAACAAAAATGTTATATGAAAACTTTACAAGAATACCAAATACTCTAAGTTTTGTACCTCTTAAAGGCGATATTATGGTTTGGAACAAGAATCGTGGTGGTGGCTGTGGGCATATTGCAATTTGTAATGGAGTAGGAACTAAAAATTATTTTTGTAGTTACGACCAAAACTGGAATGGTGTTAAAAAAATGCAATTGGTAAAACATACTTATTCAAATGTATATGGAGTTTTAAGATACAATAAACCATTAGATGATAGTCAAAATATAAAAGGTAAATGGAAACAAGGAGACAAAGTCGTAGTAACTATACCAGTAAAAATTGCTTATAGAGAAGGAGATAAATACATAGTAGATAGTAATGGCTATCAATTTTGGATTCACAAGTCAGTTATTGAAAATGATAACACCCTTCATGCTTTAGGAACAATTTGCTATTGTGCTAGAGATACTCATATAGTACAGGTATTTGATGATCAGTTTTGGTGTAAAGATACTTATATGAGTAAACCATAGGACGAGCATTAAGACTTGAAACTTTAAAATTAGAATTTGAATAAAAATAGAGTATTTAATTTCCTCTATTACTTGATTTTTGTGATAAATTATATTATTATAGTTTTGACAACTTTCTGACAACTTTTTGTATAGAAAAATGAGAAAATAGATACATAATAGACAACCAAAATAATAAATAAAAAGTTGTCAAAACTATATAAATATGGCTAAAAACATTAAAAATGTCCCCATAGCTCAGCAGGATAGAGCAGTCGCCTCCTAAGCGACCGATAGTGGTTCGAGTCCGCTTGGGGATACCATAATTATTTAAAAAAAATTAGTACAAAAATGTACTGATTTTTTTTTACAATAGTTAATAGTGTTGAAAAAAAAAGTTTTTATTGATAAAATATGTGTAAATTAAAGGATGGAGAATATATATGACAAGTGCAGAAAAATTTATGAAAGAGGCACTAAAAGAAGCTAAAAAAGCTCTTGAAAAGGAAGAAGTTCCTGTTGGTGCAGTAATAGTAAAAGATGGTAAAATAGTTGCAAAAGCTCATAATACAAAAGAAACAACCAGAAACGCAATATGTCATGCAGAAATATTAGCAATACAAAAAGCTTGTAAGAAACTAAATTCTTGGAGATTACTTGATTGTGAAATGTATGTTACATTAGAACCATGTTCTATGTGTGCAGGTGCATTAATTAATTCTAGAATAAAAAAATTATATATTGGAACAGATGATAGTAAAACTGGAGCATGTGGTTCTGTTTTAAATTTGTTGCAAGATTTTAAATTTAATCATAAAATTGAAGTGGACAAATATATTTTAAAAGAGGAATGTGAAGAATTACTCAAAGATTTTTTTAAATTTCTAAGAGAAAGGAATAAATATGAAAAAAAATCTCTTTAAAAAATACTTATTTGTATCATTTATAGTTATTGTACTAATGGTAGTAATATCAATTATGATAAAATACTATGTTGAAGGAGAAAAAAACTTACCTTTTTCACTGACAAAAATTCTTTTAATAAGTACAGTAGATGGAAAACAAATTGATGATCCAAATAATATATGGAATGTAGATGTTACACAAGTTAACGATATATATATATACATTGATAAAACAATTGATGATAGCCAAACAATAAAAGAAATAAAGTTAGAAAATTTTGTTATAAATAAATTACCTAAAAAAGGTAAATTAAAATTGTTAAGACCAACAGGAGATCTTCCTAACTTATATACACATAGTGAACAAGATTATTTAAAAGATGGAATAACATTTCTTGGCGGTGCTATAGATGATATGAAATCATTAGAAATTTCTAATAATGGAGGAACATTAGGTTTTAGACTAGCAATTGATGAATTAGGAAAATATATTTCTAATGATGAACAGGAAATAACATATAATGGAAAATTATTATCAAATTTAGGTATTGGATTAGAAGAGATACAGTTTGATATTAATTTTGATATTGTAATTACAACAAGTGAAAATATTAGTTTTTTAGCCAATATTAATATTAATTTACCTATAGAAACATTAATAGAAGAAGGATCTTCACATAAAGAAATAACTGATTTTTCAAACGTAGTTTTTAAAAGAATATAAAATATAGCAATTAAAAAAAATACAAATTAAATATATAAATGCATTTGAATTTCTCAAATAGTATTGCAAAAAAAGAAAATCCATTATATAATCAGTTAAATTAAAGTGGCTTTTCTTAAGGAAGGTATGCTTCAATAAAAAGCTATGAATCTCGTCAGGTTCGGAAGAAAGCAGCGA
>CANQEK010000120.1 GCA_947594985.1 uncultured Clostridia bacterium | reverse complement strand
TTACTATAAACTTGTTTGGCTCTGATAATATAGATAATAATATGTCATTGCCAATAAGTGAAAATAGCAAATGAAATTTTAATGTATTTAAGAAGCAATAAAAAACGAGCGGGAGATGTTTATTTAAATGAACCAATAGGAAAAGATAAAGATGATAATGAAGTAACTTTACAAGAGGTTTTGGAAAATAACGAGAGAAATGTAGAAGATGAAGTTGACTTAAAATTTAAAATAAAATGTTTGTATGATAAAATGAAAAAATTGTTAAAAGATAGAGAAAAATTAATTATAGAATTGAGATTTGGATTAAATGGAGATAAACCAAAGACCCAAAAAGAAATTGCTAAATTGATGAATATTAGTAGATCTTATGTGTCTAGAATAGAAAGTAAAGCAATTACAAAACTTTCAAAAGAAATAAAAGAATAAAAAGAAATGAGGAAATAATGAATAATACTAAGAATATATTAAAAGAATGTACTTTATGTCCACATGAATGTAAGGTAAATAGAGAAATTGGAGAATTAGGTAGATGTAAAGCAGGGAAAAATATAAAGGTAGCACTATGTAATCTTCATTATTATGAAGAACCATGTATAAGTGGAAAAGATGGCTCTGGAACAGTTTTTTTCACTGGTTGTAATATGTTGTGTAAGTTCTGTCAAAATTATAAAATTAGTCAGCAGAATCAAGGAAAAGAAATTGAGGTAGAAGAACTAGCAAAAGAATTTTTAAGATTACAGGATTTAAGAGCTAACAATATAAATTTGGTTACTGGTGTTATGTATATACCTAAAATTATAGAAACTATCAAACTTGCTAGAAAAGAAGGTCTAAAAATACCAATAGTATATAACTCAAGTGGGTATGAAAAAGTAGAAAGTTTAAAATTATTGGAAGGATATATAGATATTTATTTACCAGATTTTAAATATTATGATAATAATTTATCATTAAAGTTATCTGGAGTTAGTAATTATTTTGAATATGCTACTAAAGCTATAAAAGAAATGTATAGACAAGTTGGTAGCCCTATTTTTGATAAAGAAGGAATTATTAAAAGAGGAATAATAATTCGTCATCTTGTTTTGCCAAGTTATATAGAAAACAGTAAAAAAGTTTTAAAATGGATAAAAGAAAATTTGGACAATGATATTTATGTTAGTGTAATGGCGCAATATTTTCCTACTAATAAATCAAAAGAAGTTGAAGAAATAAACAGAAAATTAACTTTTGATGAATACAAAGAAATAGAAAACTATGTGTTTGATTTGAATTTAAAAGGATATATACAAGATCTTGAAGATGAGGAAGAAAAATATGTACCAGATTTTGATATGAATAGTTTGTAAAATATAGGTTATAATAAATATAAATTTTAAATTAAGTAATTATTATAAAATATGTATAAAATTAATTTAAAAATAAAAACTTATATTTATAAATTTGGATATTTTTTGTTCAATAAAAAATCCAATTATAATTCTAATTATAACATATAAACAAATGAAAAACAAATTATATGATTAGTAGAAAAACTTAGAAAAACAAAGATAAGATAAAATTTGTAAAAGAAAAATTGGTTAATAAGAATATATGGAAAAAATTAAATTTGATAAAATAATTTTTATATGTTAATATTAATATATAAAAATTAAATAGTTAATAAATTCCCTGCGCAGTGCGTATAGACAGAATTTTTAGAACCTACAAGTTTTGGAGAAGGGAGCCTGCACTCTAGATATGGCGTGTATGCTTGCATTTATGTAAGAAACCCAGGAGTATTTAGGAAGGCACCCACCTGTGTGAGTACAGGTCCATAAAAATTCTTGCAACTTACGGCTAGACGTGGGGTATTTTTTGTTTAAATTAGTAATAGTTGACAATAATTCGAATTAATTGTATAATTATACTTAGTATTAATGAGATTTATATAAAATAAAAAATTCGGAAAATATTAAAGTAAAAATGTTCGGAGCAAATTTAAATATTATTAGTTTAATAATATTAGAGAATTAAGAGCTGAATTTTCTAATATATTTGGTGTGTAATCTAGTAATATTTAAATAAATTATTTTAAATTAAGGATATTAGACATAAGTTTATAACTTATGTTTTATATAGTTTTCCTTAAAACGAGATATTTTTAATATCTATATTTGTAATATAAATATTTTCTGATAGTCTAAAAAATTAGACTATTTTTTGTTTTGTAAATTTAAAATACAATACAATAAAATAAAGAAAGGAGAACATATTAATTTTTAATATGTGAATAAAAATGGAAGAGAATAAAAAATCAAACGATAAAAGAAGAAGAAATTCTGTAACTAAAAAAAGCAAAAATTTAAAAGAAAATAATAGTTTACCAAATGAATTGATGAATGAAAATAAACAGATTATTAATAAAGAGGAAAAAGAACTTATTGTAGTTAATAATAAAAAAGCAATCATTAAGAATAAATCAAAACAAGTAATGAAAATTGATAATAAATCAAAACAAGTAGCCAAAATTGAGGAAAAAACAATTAATATTAAAGAAGAGTTTTCTTTTAAAAAAGAAAATTTGAAAATAATACCATTAGGTGGAATTGAAGAAATAGGTAAAAATATTACAGTTTTTGAATATGGAAATGATATAGTTTTAGTTGATTGTGGAGTTGCTTTTCCAGAAGATGATATGTTGGGAATAGATTTAGTAATACCAGACTTTACTTATTTAGAAAAAAACAAAGAAAAGATTAAAGGATTAGTTATAACTCATGGACATGAAGATCATATTGGTTCAATTGCTTATCTTTTAAAACAAATTAATATACCTATTTATGCTACTAGACTTACAATAGGATTAATAGAAAATAAATTAGAAGAACATCATTTATTAAAAACAGCTAAACTTAATACTGTAAAACAAGGACAAACTATAGTGCTTGGAAAAATAAGAGTAGAATTTATTAGAAGTTGTCATAGCATACCAGATTCAGTTGCATTAGCAATTCATACTCCAGTTGGGACAGTAGTTCATACAGGAGATTTTAAAATAGATTATACCCCTATAGATGATCAAAAAATAGATTTAGGACGTCTAGCAGAATTAGGTAATAAAGGTGTGTTAGCTTTACTTTCAGATAGTACAAATGCGGAAAGAAAAGGATATACAATGTCTGAAAGTACAGTTGGTGAGGTATTTGATAAATTATTTATTAATTGCAAGAAAAGAATTGTTATTGCTACATTTGCTTCTAATATGCATAGAGTACAACAAATTGTCAATTCAGCAGTTGCTAATAATAGAAAAATTGCAGTATGTGGAAGAAGTATGATAAATATGATTGAAACAGCTGTAGATTTAGGGTATATTCATGCTCCTAAAAAAGTATTTATAGATATTGATATGATCAAAAATTATACAGATGATCAGTTAGTAATTATAACAACTGGAAGTCAAGGAGAG
>CANQEK010000119.1 GCA_947594985.1 uncultured Clostridia bacterium | reverse complement strand
AGAGAGGACTTGAACCCCCACGGTCTCCCACTAGATCCTAAGTCTAGCGCGTCTGCCAGTTCCGCCACTACCGCATAAATAGTTTTAAACGAAACATTAACAATATTTATATTAGCATAAATCTATTTTAATTGTCAATATCAAAATACAAAAATACAAAAAATTCCTGTATTAAAATCTAATATTAAATAAATTTTATAGGAAGAATTTTTAAAATTACTTCTATAATAAAATTCTCTCTATTTTTTATATATTCAATTTCTATAATTTTATAAGTAAATTAAAAAATTTCATAAAAATTCTTAAATGCATAACCTTCATTTTTAAAATATTGTATTATATCTGGAAGAGCATCAACTGTTTGTTGCTTATCATTAGCATCGTGCATTAATAAAATAATACTATTATTATCTCCTTTAGTTTCTAACATTTTAGTTATGCATTCTTCTTTTGTTTTTCTATCTTCTGCATCTCCTGTTAAACAATTCCAATTTGTATATGCAACTCCATAAGTGCTAAATAATTCTCTAGCCTGAGCTTTTACTTTTTCATATTTTCCTCCACTAGAACCACCTGGAAATCTGAAAAGATATGAACTGTAACTTTGATTATTTAAAGCTTTTTTTATAGAATTTTCACAATCAACATATTCTTGAAATACAGTATCCCTATTTTGGTATATTTTTTTATATTCATGTGAATATCCATGATTAGCAATATAATGTCCTTCTTCAAATTCACGCCTTAATGTATCTGGATACAATTCAACTCTTGCACCAAGTACAAAAAAAGTTGCCTTAACATCATATTCTTTTAATATATCTAATATTTTAGGTGTAATATCTTTTGATGGTCCATCATCAAAAGTTAAATATATTTGTTTTTCATTTGACTTATATATATCTTTTATAACATCTTGTGCATTTTCATTTAATTGAGGTAAAAATTCTAATTCAATTTTTTCCATATTATGGTTTGGTATTTGAAAATGATTTCCTAGATATACATTTTGTTCTCCTTTAATATCTCCATTACTCAATACAACATTATTATTTATTGTAGAATTATTATTATATTCATTATTTATACCTAAATTATTTTGATTTTCACTCTGATTAATTACTTTATATGAAACAGAAAAAGTAACAAAACCTAATAACAAGCATAACAAAATAATCACAATAACTATTGCGACTTTTTTTAAATTTAGTTTTTGTTTCTTTTTTAGACCAAATTCGTCATAATCATCCATCCCATATAACATTTATTTTATCTCCTACTTATATTATTATATAGTATTATGTCAAAATTTCAAGCATTATTTAAAAATTTAATAAAAGCCTTAAAATAAGTTTTTAATTCAAATTTTAAAGCTTTTATTAAAAATTATTAAATTTCACAAATATAATTACAATATCTTATATTTATATCCTTTTATTTATATCATTATATCAACTATTAAATAATTCATCCCTTATATCTATTTTATTATTGTTCTTGTTTTGATGTATTTATTTTCAATAATTTAAAAATTTCGACAATTATTAATGGTGAAATTACTAAAATAATAGTTTCTTCTAATTGATGTAGTGGTAAAACAACAATTCCAAATATTGTTCTTAATGATGGAACAAATAAAACTACAAGCATTAGTAAAGCCGATACAAATATTGCAAGAACTAATTTTCCATTATTAAAAGGATTTGATTTGAAAATTGACTCTTTTACGTTTCTTATATTAAATACATGAACAAGTTCTGAAAGAGCAAGAACTGTAAATGCCATTGTTCTACCTATTTTTATTTTTTCTCCTATTGACACTCCATCAGTAGATAAACCAAAAATAAACGCAAGAAGTGTTAGTAAACCAATCATAATTCCTTGATAAATAATTCTCCAAGTCATTCCCTTAGTAAAAATACCTTTATTTTTTAAAGGTTTCTTTTTCATAATACCTTTTTCAGCTGGATCAACAGCTAAGGCCAACGCTGGAAGAGAATCAGTTACTAAATTAATCCATAAAATTTGTACTGGTAACAAAACATCTAAATCATTTATATATTCATTTGTTATTCCAAACTTATTAGCAAATATTGGCGTTAACATTATTGCTAAAAATAATACAACTATTTCTCCAACATTACTTGATAATAAAAATGATATTGCTTTTAATATATTATTATAAATTCTTCTTCCCTCTTCTACTGCAGAAACAACTGTGGCAAAATTATCATCAGTTAAAATAACATCAGCAGCTTCCTTTGCTACATCAGTTCCAACAACACCCATAGCACATCCTATATCTGCTTTTTTTAATGCTGGAGCATCATTTACACCATCACCTGTCATTGCAACAACTTCACCATTTGCTTGCCATGCTTTAACAATACGTACTTTATGCTCAGGAGAAACTCTAGCATATACAGAAATATCTCTTACTTTTTTTATTAATTCTTCGTCAGACATTTCTTCTAATTCACTACCTGTAATAGCCTCTTTTTCATTTTTTAAAATTCCTAATTCCTTAGCTATTGCAGTAGCAGTTATTTTATGATCTCCTGTAATCATAACTGTTTTTATTCCAGCTGATATACATTTTTTTACAGCTTCTTTTGCTTCTTCCCTTGGTGGATCTATCATACCAACCATACCAATATAAGTTAAGCCTGTTTCTAATTTATCCATATCTTCATCTGTTAAAGGATGATTTATTATTTTATATCCTGCTGCTAAAACTCTTAAAGCATTTTGTGCCATTGTTTTATTTGCATCTTGAATTCTTTCTTTATAATTACTTAAATCTGATAAAACTTCTCCATTCTTTTGATATGCTATACAACAAGAAAGTAATTCATCAACACCCCCTTTTGTAAATACATAAAACTTATCATCAATCTTATGAACTGTAGTCATTAGTTTTCTGTTTGAGTCAAAAGGTATTTCAGCAATTCTTGGATAATTTTCAAGTTTAAATCCAAGATTATTTCCCATATCTATTAATGCTGTTTCTGTAGGATCCCCTGTTAATGTTCCATCTTCAGCAATCTTAGTATCATTACAAAGCATTTCTACTTGGAATAACAAAGTATTTTCTTCATTAAAATCTTTTATTTTTTCTAAATCAACTAATTCGCTATTACTAAAAATCTTTTTTACTGTCATCTTATTTTGAGTTAATGTACCAGTTTTATCAGAACAAATAACAGATGCACTTCCTAAAGTTTCAACTGCTGGTAATTTTTTTACTATTGCATTTCTTCTTACCATTCTTTGAACTCCAATTGCAAGAACAATTGTAGATACCGCAGCTAAACCTTCTGGTATTGCAGCTACAGCAAGAGAAACTGCTGTCATAAACATATTAAGTGGTGCTTTTCCATAAATCATTCCTACTACAAATATTACAGCACAAATTACTAATGCAACTATTCCTAATATTTTTCCTAAATCATTTAATTTT
>CANQEK010000118.1 GCA_947594985.1 uncultured Clostridia bacterium | reverse complement strand
TTTTCTTAAATAAAATATATAACCAATATGGTCCTTCATACCACCAATGACCATATAATTCTGCATCATAAGGACAAGTAATAATTGGTGGAATATCCATATAATTTGCTAAATAATCAATTTGAGCTTTTCTGCAATCCATGAAATGTCCTGCTTGTTTTTCTGCAGAATCTTTCGCCCATTGCACATCATAATAATCTTTTGGACAATCTTTTCCTGTAATTCTATAATATTTTATACCAGTATTTACTCTTGCACCATTTGCTGCAATATATGGTTTTATATATTCGTAGTCACAGTCATATCCTATATCACGATAAAATTCTCTATAATTAAAATCACCTGGATATCCATTTATTGAGCTCCAAACTTGTCTTGAAGATTCTAAATCTCTAGCAAAAGCTATTAATCCACCATGTGAAACTATTGGTGCATAAGTACCATAAATTGGAGTAGGATCTGCATACAAAACTCCATGAGTTTCAACAATTGCATACTCAATTCCAAATTCTTTTAAATATTTATCAGCTTCTGGTACATATCCACATTCTGGAAGCCAAATTCCTCTAGGTTTTCTTCCAAAATATTTTTCATAAGTTTGTACTCCAACAGCAATTTGAGCTCTAACTGTTTTCTCATTAACATATAATATTGGAAAATATCCATGTGTTGCACCACAAGTAATAATCTCCAAAAAACCTGCATCTTGAAAGTGTTTAAATCCTGTAATTATATTGCATTTATAAATATCTTTAAAAACATGTAAGTCATTTGTATATCTATCTAAATAATAACGTGATAAACTATTTAATCTTGAATCATAAACAGTTCTCTTAACTTCTTTTTCACATAATTCTATATGTTTGTTTAAATATTTAATATATCTTTCTTGTAATAATTCATTATCTAACATATTAAGAAGTGGTGGAGTCATAGTCATTGTTATTCTAAAGTCGACTTTCTCTTCTTCTAATTTTTGAAAATTTAAAAGTAATGGTATATATGTTTCTGAAATAGCTTCAAACAACCATTCTTCTTCTAAATAATCTTCACTTTCTGGATGATGTATATATGGTAAATGTGCGTGTAGTACAAAATTTACATACCCTTTTATATTTTTCATTTATATTTTCCTTTCAGAACAATTGCAGCCAATATAAAATTACAAAAGATAAATCTTAAGATAATTATTTTACTATAAAATTGACTACTTAAATCATTCATTGTCATAAAATTTTCTTTTGTTTTTATATTTTATTTAAAAGTAGAACTTGAAAGTTTTGAAGAAGGATTTGCCATATCAAATACTCCTTCAGATACCTCATCTTTATAATGAGTTTCATAGAAATCTCTAACATTGTAATTTCTTCCGAAAATATTTTTTAGACTTCTTAAATCTTTTACATATTCTTGATTTGTTTTTACATTTCTAAAAGTAATAAATCTAGGTAAATATTCTAATAATATATGATCATTTGGTGCTTCTAATATATTTGAATTTGCAAAAGGTAAATAATCTGTTTTTAATATTATATTGTTTTCTGACACTTTTTCCATATCTATAGACAATGGATATTGCTTAAATTTTCTACCTAATTGAATTGTATATTTGGTTTTAGGATCTTGAATATCTATATACCAACTATTTGCAAAATCATTTATAGGAATTTCTTTAACATATTTCATATCTTCATTATAAAGTAATAATACTGGATACGTTTTATCAAAGAAATCATCACCAAAAGTTTTTTTATATTTTTCTCTATCATTATCTGATATATCCCAATATACAAATAACTTTTTTGGTGTTTGAGCAAGTATTTTTACAATAGTTTCATTATATCTATAAGGTAAATCATAATACTCAAGCATATAATTAGTTTTATTATTTTTATCATTTTCTTTATTTTCATTTTCTTTTTGTTCATTTTTCTCTTTTTTCTCTTCTTTTGCTGCTTCTTCTTGCATAGCTATTATTTTAGAAATAAAGTTTTTAATTTTTTCTATTACTTTTTCTTCATTTTCTTGAGCTTTTTCTTGTTTCTTTCTATTATTTGTTTTACTATTAGTTTGTTCTTTTTGGTTATCATCAACAACTATATTATTAAATTTTACAGTTTCTTCTAAATTCTCTGTTTTAATAACTTTTTGTGATATATCATCTTCTTGTTCATCTTCTAAGTTTGGCTCTAGTTCGCTATTTTGGTTTGTTAGCATATCTTTTATTTCCTCCTTGGTATAATTTATACATATTATAAAAACACTCTAATCCCTAATAATTTGTATTATATATTTAATAATAAAAAACTTCAATAGCTTTTTTGAAAATAAATTTTATTTTTTCTCAATTTTCGATATTATATTTCAATAACAGACAATATTACTAAATTAGTAAATAAAAATTTTAAAAAACTTATAAAAATTTATTAAAAAATTTATAAAAACTTATAAAAATTTATTTAAAAATTTTTAAAATTTATTCATATTTTTCAAAAATGTTTTTGTAACAAAAATGTAATATATTTTTTATATTTTTTTGTCAGAAATTGTTTACTTTTAGTTTCTTTTTGTATAAAATGTATTAAGAAAATATATGAAACAAGACTGTAACCTTTTATTTTGTAAGAATAAAATAAAAATACTTGCTTCAAAAAAGACTTGACAAATAATTTTAATCTAAAATCAATTTTCCAATAATATAATTTAACAAAAGATGTGAAAGGAGTATTTAATAAAAATGAAAATATTAATGCTATCATGGGAATATCCACCAAGAGTTGTAGGAGGAATTTCAAGAGTTGTTCATGATTTATCTCACAAACTTACTCAAGATGGACATGATGTTACTGTAGTAACTTATAAAGATGGTAATGTTCCTTATTTTGAGGATGACAATGGAGTAAATGTTTATAGAGTTGATAACTTTATGATATCTCCTAATAATTTTATTGATTGGGTAATGCAACTTAATTTTAATATGGTAGCAAAAGTCGGAGAAATAGTTGCTGAAAAAGGAAAATTTGATGTTATACATGCACATGACTGGTTAACAGCCTATGCAGGAAAAACTTTAAAATTCGCATATAATATTCCTCTAGTTTCTACAATACATGCAACAGAAGCTGGTAGAAATAGTGGTATTAGAGGTGAAACTCAAAAATATATAAATGATACAGAATGGATGCTTACATATGAATCATCTGAAGTAATAGTAAACAGTAATTATATGAAAAATGAATTACAAAGATTATTTGGTCTACCTTATGAAAAAATAAACGTTGTTCCAAATGGTGTTAATCTTACATTATTTAATAATATAGAAAGAGATTATGACTTTAGAAGAAGATTTGCAATGGATAATGAGAAAATCGTTCTTTTTATGGGACGTCTAGTTTATGAAAAAGGTGTTCAAAATCTTATAGCTGCTATGCCAAAAATTTTATCAAACTATAATGATACAAAATTAGTAATA
>CANQEK010000117.1 GCA_947594985.1 uncultured Clostridia bacterium | reverse complement strand
CACTAAAAAAAGGAGATAAAGTTGCACTAGTTGGATTCGGAACTTTCGAAGCTAAAAAAAGAGATGCTAGAGATGGAAGAAACCCATTAACTGGTGAAACAGTTCACATTCCTGCAAAAGTTGTTCCAACATTCAAAGCTGGAAGTAAATTAAAAGATGCATTAAATTAATATTTAATATTAACTTCTTAAAAGATGGACATAACTTGTTCCATCTTTTAATATAATAATAAAATTAAAATTTTATTTTTTAATATTTCTTTAATTATTTATATTTATATTATATAAATAAATATTTATTTTTGGAGGCGATATAGTGAGAATATTAGTAGTAGAAGATGAAGAAGTAATTGCAGATGTGATTTCTACAAAATTAAAAAAAGAAAAATATGAGGTTGATGTAAGTTTAGATGGCGAAGATGGATTATATAATGCAATTACAAATATCTATGATTTAATAATATTAGACATAATGTTACCTAAAATAAGCGGTATAGAAATACTTAAAAAAATAAAAGAGAATAACATCAAATCTAAAGTCATTATGCTTACTGCTAAAAGTGGATTAGATGATAAATTATCATGTTTTGATTATGGCGCAAATGATTATGTTACAAAACCTTTTCATATAGAAGAAGTAGTAGCTAGAGTTAATGCTCAATTAAGAAATAAAGAAAATGTTAATAAAGATATTATAAAATATAGTGATTTATCACTAAACATTAGAACATCTATCCTAACATGTATAGATACATCAGAATCTATAAATATACCATATAGAGAATTTTTATTACTAGAATATTTTATGAATAATAAAGAACAAATTATATCTAAAGAACAAATTTATGATAATGTTTGGGGCATTGATACTGATTATGAATCTAATAACTTAGAAGCATACTTATCTTTCTTAAGAAAAAAAATAAAAATAATAGGCTCAAAAGTAAATATCAAATCAGTAAGAAATCTAGGATATAAATTGGAGGAATAAAGATGAATAATTTAAAAAAGAAAACATTCTTTACTATATTTTCTATTATATCTTTATTCGCGTGTTTTTTTACAATTATATTTAATGTTCAAACATATAGAAGAGAATACTATGGTATATTAAATAATCTTACTAGAATGAGAAATATTTTAATTGAAGAGAAAAATCCATTTGATGAAGATATTAGGAAGTTAAGTAATAATGAAATATATAATAGAAAAGTTATGGATTATGAAGTATATACATTTATATTAAATAGAAATAATGATATTATGCTTAAAATAAGTCATAGTGATAATACAGTTAATGATGATATTTTAAATGAAGCTTATAAAATTATTAATAAAAATAATGAAAACAAAATAAAAGTAGGGTGTTTATACATAAGAAGTTATGCTTATAATTTCAATTATGGAAATTTTTTAACAATAGTAAATATTAAAAATACAAGAAATAATTTAATTATTAATTTATTAATTTCAATATTCTTAGTTTTAGTTCTAGAAATACTTATTTACTTTATTTCTAAAAAAATAACTGATTGGATTACTGAACCTGTAGTTGAAAGTTTTAATAGAGAAAAGGAATTCATAGCGAATGCATCTCATGAATTAAAAACTCCACTTGCAGTTATGATGGCGAGTATAGATTCAATTGATGTAAATAAGAAAAATGAAAAATGGCTCAACAATTTAAAAAGTGAATCTGATAGAATGAATAATTTAATTACAAGATTACTTGATTTATCTAAATCAGAAAATTTTCTTAATAAGGAAAATATTAGTGAAAATGATTTATCAATGATAGTAGAAAAAAGAGCTTTAACTTTTGAAAGTTTAGCTTTTGAAAAAAATGTTAAAATAGAAACTAATATAGAAGAAAAAATTAATTTTATGTGTAATAAAGAAAGTATAGATGAAGTTGTATCAATATTAATTGATAATGCAATAAGTCATAGTATAGATAATAGTAGTATAAAAATAAATTTATCTAAAAATACAAAAGAAATAAAATTAGAAGTTATAAATGAAGGAGAAGCTATTAATCCTGATGATTATGAAAAAATATTTGAAAGATTTTATAGAAGTGATAAAAGTCACAATCGTAAAGGTAATAGATATGGATTAGGACTTGCGATTGCTAAAAACATTGTAGAGGGTCATGATGGTAAAATATCGGCATTTTCAAAAGATGGTTACACAACATTTAAAGTTTTATTTAAAATTTAAAGTTTTTAATGTTTCTTTAATATTTGTTTATTATAGTTATAAATGTAGGAAGGTGTTTATATATGTCAAATGAAAAAGAACCGAAAAAAAATAAAGTAATAGAAGAAAAAATTAATGAAGAAAACAAAGACAAAATTATTAAAATTGTAACAATTTGTATAGTAGCTTGTATGATTCTTGCCGCAATCTTCTTAGTTGGCAATAAGATTTTTAAAACAGTTAATTCAATTTTGGAAAATAAAACAAAAGAGAAAATAGAGCTTAAGTACACTGAAACAAGTGATACTCCTACAGGTGGAGTATATATAACAGATGTATCTGAAGTTGTTGAAAATGTAATGCCATCTATAGTTGCAATTACAAGTAAAACATTAATTTCATCTGGTACTTTTGGACCTAGTTTTTTTGGAGGACAACAATATTCAGAAGGAGCAGGTTCAGGTATAATTATAAGTAAAACTGATTCAGATATTTTAATACTTACTAATAATCATGTAATTGATAATGCTGAAGAACTTTCTGTTCAATTTATTAATGAAAAAAGTTTTGATGCGAAAGTTGTTGGAACATCAGAAAGAAAAGATATTGCAGTTATTTCTGTATCATTAAAAAATATTGATAGTGAAACTTTAAAATCTATTAAAATAGCTACTATGGGAAATTCTGATGACATTAAAGTAGGAAATGGAATTATCGCAATAGGTAATGCACTTGGATATGGTCAATCAGTTACTACTGGTGTAGTTAGTGCATTAAATCGAGAAGTATCAGTCGATAATTATACAAGTAAAATGATTCAAATAGATGCTGCTATAAATGGTGGAAATAGTGGTGGAGCTTTATTAAATAGTAAAGGAGAAGTAATAGGAATTAATTCAGCTAAATATTCATCTAATGCTATGACATCAGGTGCTAGTATAGAAGGAATGGGATTTGCTATACCTATATCTAATATTAGTGAACTTATTACATCATTAATGAATGGAGAAGAAGACGAACCAGTAACTATAGGTATTGAAGGTTATATAATAGCTGAACAAAATGCTTATAATATGCCTGCAGGATTCTATGTTTCAAGAATAGTTTCAGGTAGTGGTGCAGATAAATCAGATTTAGAAATAGGAAATATTATAACTAAAATTAATGATAAAAAAGTAACAGCATTAAGTGATATACAAAGTGTATTATACGACCTTAAAAAAGGAGACAAAGTAACATTAAAAGTTAGCTATGTAGATGGAAAACAATATAAAGAAAAAGACATAACAGTAACTCTATCTTAAAAATACATAACATACTATTTCTATAGATGTATACAATTAAAAAAACAAAGAGTTTAACAATCATAGT
>CANQEK010000116.1 GCA_947594985.1 uncultured Clostridia bacterium | reverse complement strand
GTGTTGAAAGCTTTTTTCTATCACTAGATAATGGTACTGGACCTACAACTATTTTAGAATTTTTTACAGCCTCTGCTAATGTAGGACATATTTCTACATTATCCATATTTAGTAATTCTTCTGAATTTTCTAAAGCATAAGTATAAACCTTATATCCATCATTATCTAACATTTGAATTAATTTTACAATACGTAAATCTCCTCCAACAACAGTTATTGATTTTTCCATACAAATCACCTTTTCCTCTCTTTTATCATAATCAAATATATGTAGTATTATCTTTATTATGAATCAATTACAATTTAATTAGAACCTAATTCTTTAGTTTTTTCATTTTTGTCTTTCTTTAATTTTTCTTCATCATCTTCAATCTCTTTTTGTTTTCTTTTTTTCTCTTTATAAAATATATAATCTAGTTTTTCATCTATTTTTTGCTTAGAAGTAGTTTCATTCATTTCTTCTATAAGTCTTTCTGTTTCTTCTAAATATTCTTGTGCTAATTTTTCTTGTTCTTTTAATATAATACTTTTGTTACATTTATATTCATTTATATCTTCTTGTCTTTCCTCATTATCTTCATTATCTTCTTTCTCATCCATTTTTACAGAAACAGTAATATATTCTCTAATTTTTGTAAAACTTTTATCCTTACTTGCCACTTTTAAAAGTTTTGGTTCAAGTTCTATTGCTTTATTTAAAAAATTTATAGCTTTATCTTTATATCCTTTATAAACATATATTTTTGCTAACTGATAATATGACATTGGTTCTAATTCATCATATAAACTATTTTCAAAATATTTTTCCGCATTATCATAATCCCTTTGAATTAAAGCAATTAAACCTAAACTATAGTTTACTCCATACATTTTATGATTAATTTCAGCTGCATTTTCATACATTTCTTTTGCCATTTGAAAATCACTTAATCTTGTATATACTATTCCTAGATTATAATATAAGTCAAAATCAGTAGGTTTATACACTAAAGCATCTTGATAAACATTTGCAGCTTCTTTAAACCTTCCTTGATCACATAATAATTCGCCTAACAAACACGAACCTTCATAACAATCTGGTTTTGTTTTTACTAAGGTTTCAAGCATTTGTATAGCTTCATCTTTCTTTCCTAACTCTTTTAATAAATCTGCTATTTTAAAATAAGATTTATAATCTCTTTTATTTATATCAACTGCTGTTACATATTCATCAATTGCTCTTCTCATTCCACCTTCTTTTTCATAATATTCTGCTAATAATTTATGTCCTATATAACTTTCAGGATATTTTGAAACTAGTTTTACAAGTATATCTTTAGAAATTTTAGTATTACCTATTAATGAAAAAAATTTTGCTGCCCATACACTTAATATTTCAGAAAAGTTAATTCCTTTTAATTCAATAAATATTATTATTAATGGAATTACTATAGAAAAAATATATCTTATCATTCCCCAAAATATTGTTATATTGGCTCTTAATTTTATTTCCACAAAACTAATTGTTATACCTATAGCTTGTAATATTAATAAACTTACATAATTAGCATCATTTTTTTTAATTATTTTGAAAAATACTATTATAAATAATGAAAATGCTAGCAAATTGAATAACACTTTTTCAAACATAATATTATTTTTACATCCTTTTTAGTATAATAATTTTTGTTGATTATATCATATAGTAATTTTTTAAACAAGCATATTAAAAATATTTATATATATTTGACTATTAAATAAATTGTAATTGCTATTTCCATAATTAATATTGTGGGCATACCGACTGTAAATTTTAATTTTTTTGTTTTATGCCTAAAAAGATACATTCCTACTATCGTTCCTATTCCTCCTCCTAAAAGGCATAATGTCATTAATGAAGCTTCCGGAATTCTCCAATATCCTCTTTGAGCTTTAAATTTATCAATTCCCATTGCTAAAAATCCTATTAAATTAATAATTAATAAATATATAATTAAATATTTAATATTTACCAATAATAATATATTTCTTATAACTTCTTCCATTTTAAATTTCATTCCTTTCTTACTTTGCTCGGAAGGCATTACAATAGTTATGCTATACAAATAAGCTCATTTGATTAGATTGTGTCATTCCTTTTAAACACCCAAATTTATCCAAAAGTTCAATTACAGATTTACCTATTTTAGAGCGATTTTGCATATCTTCAATACATTCAAAAGGTTCTTCAAGTCTTGCATTATATATACTTTCTGCTGCAACATTTCCAAGACCAGCTATACAATTTAATGGTGGACGAAGTTTTCCATTTTCTATTTGAAATTTTGTACTATGTGATTTATATAAATCTATTGGTAGAAATTCAAAGCCTCTTGAATACATTTCATTCACCAATTCTAAATCATCATACATTTCTTTATCTTTTGGTGTAGCATTATTACCAAGATTATTAATTTCATTCATTTTTTCTATGACTTTATCTTGCCCATTTATCATAAATTCTGCATCAAACGCTTTTGCCCTTATAGAAAAATATGATGCATAATATGCAAGTGGAATATGAACTTTAAACCAAGCTATTCTAACTGCATTTGTTACATAAGCAGCAGCATGAGCCTTAGGAAACATATATTTTATTTTTTCACAAGACTTAACATACCAATCCGGTATATCATATTTCTTCATTATTTGTTTAAATTCTTCCCACTTTGCTGGATCCTTTAAAGCTTTTCCTTTACGAACAGTTTCCATTATTTTAAAAGCTTTATCTGGAGGTAGACCTTTTTTCATAAGATATACCATAATATCATCTCTACAACATATTGCTTCCTTTAATGTAACTACTCCTTCATCAATCAATGTTTTGGCATTTCCAAGCCATACATCAGTACCATGTGATAATCCTGACAATCTAATTAATTCATCAAAAGTTGTTGGAAGTGTATCCAAAAGCATTCCTCTTGCAAATTGTGTACCAAATTCAGGTATCCCATATGTTCCCACTTTAGAATGTATTTGTTCTGGTGTTACACCAAGAGCTTCAGTTGAACTAAAAATAGACATGGTTTCTTTATCATCAAGTGGTATTTCAGTAGGTGCAATTCCTGTTAAATCTTGTAACATACGAATTACTGTAGGATCATCATGTCCTAATATGTCTAATTTCAAAAGATTTCCATCAATTGAATGATAATCAAAATGGGTTGTAATTATATCTGAACCTGAATCATCTGCAGGATGTTGAACAGGGGTAAACTCAAAAATTTCTCTACCCTTAGGTACAACTATAATACCTCCTGGATGTTGACCAGTAGTTCTTTTAACTCCAACACATCCTGTTGATACTCTTTCTATTTCTGCATTTGGTTTTAAAATATTTCTTTCTTCAAAATATTTCTTAGCATAAACAAACGCCGTTTTATCAGCAACAGTACCAACCGTACCAGCTTTATAAGTAGTTCCTTTTCCAAATATTACTTCTGTATATTTATGAGCTTTTGCTTGATATTCACCTGAGAAATTTAAATCTATATCAGGTTCCTTGTCTCCATTAAATCCTAAAAAAGTTTCAAAAGGTATATCCATTCCATCTTTAGCTAATTTCTC
>CANQEK010000115.1 GCA_947594985.1 uncultured Clostridia bacterium | reverse complement strand
ATGGCGATGTCATCAGAGAACAAGGGCACGAGTATGGTGTGTCTACAGGACGTCCCAGGCGTGTTGGTTGGGGAGATGCGGTTTTATTGCGCAGTGCTATTGAAATAGAGGGCGCAGATTCAATCTGCATCAATCACATGGACACGTTGGGAATAATCGGCAATATACTTGGGGTAGTAAAAGTTTGTGTCGCTTACTTATATAGAGGCGAAATCATAGGATACTATCCTGACGATATGGAGCTTTCTCATGAGGTCCCGATTCCTATGTATGAAACAATTGAAGGAGGCTGGGAAATTCCTAATAATATTAGCAAGTATGATGAATTGCCTGAAAAGGCAAAAGAATACATCGCTATTATTGAGCGTATCACGGGGAAACCTGTGAAATATATTGGCATTGGCCCTGATGATCAGGATTTGATTATTAGGGAATAAAACAAATGGGCTCCTGTAACATTTTGTTACAGGTAGCCCATTTGTATAAATAATTATAAAAAATAAAGATATAATTAAAATATGGAGAATAGATTATGATAGTAAAAAATCCTAAATTTGAAATATCAGCAGTAAATAAAAGTCAATATCCAAAAGGAGATATCCCAGAAATAGTATTAGTGGGAAAATCAAATGTTGGTAAATCTTCTTTTATAAATACAATGACAAATAGAAAAAGTTTAGCAAGAACTAGTAATGTACCTGGAAAAACTCGTCAAATTAATTTTTATAATGTTGATGATAAGTTTTACTTTGTTGATTTACCAGGTTATGGATATAGTAAAATGTCTAAGAAAGAGCAAATTATATCAGGAGAATATATAGAGAAGTATTTGCAAGAAGGGAAAAATATTTCTTTAATTATATTGTTATTAGATATAAGGCATAAACCTACAGCAGATGATTTCCTTATGTATGAGTATATATTAAAAAATAATTTACCTTTTATAGTTCTTACAAATAAAGCTGATAAAATTGCTATTACTAAAGTTGATGATGAAGTTAAAAGGATAAAAGAAACATTAGGAATTTCTTATAGTATAATATTACCATTTTCTTCTGAACGAAAAATATATGTACAAAAAGTTTGGGAAGAAATTGAAAAATTTATTAATGAATAAAAATAAAAATAATACATAAATATATATTAAAAATATTAATTACTTGAAATAATTTAAATGTTTATTAAAATTATTTATATAAATTGAAAATTTTAAAAAACAGAGAAGTAGTTAAGTGTTTATAGAAGGGAAATATAATTTATGTATAGTGAATTTGTAAAAGAATTTAAAATAATAGATAAAGACGAAGGTGAAAAGAACAATGAACTTTTAGATAGTATAAAATCAGTAAGAGAAACACTTAATAATATGTATAATAATTTACAATATGCTGATAGTGATTTAATAGATTATTATACTTATCAAATTAAAGCCGAAGAATCAAAATATAATTATTTAATAAAACAAGCTAAAAAGAAAAATTTAAATATTATATAAAAAAATTAAATTGAACAAAAAAATATTAAGAAAAAAAGAAGAAATTTTGCATAAAACTTCTTCTTTTTTTTCTTAAGTTATTTTTATTTGGTATAATTAATAGTTTATTATTTATGTTATAAAGTAATTTTTATTCAACTGTAACTGATTTCGCTAGATTTCTAGGTTTATCAACATCTAAACCTTTTTCTTTAGAAATATAATATGCTAGAAGTTGTAAAGGAATTACCGAAAGAACAGGAGATATAAGATAATTTGTTTTTGGAATATTAATTACTTCATCAAAATCATCATTTAATTCTTGATTTGTAACGATAAAAGTTTTTGCTCCTCTAGTAACTACTTCTTGAATATTACTTATAGACTTTTCAAGTAAAAGTCTATTGGTTAAAATAGAAACAACAGTTACATCATTTTCAATTAAAGCAATAGGGCCATGTTTTAATTCACCAGAAGGATAAGCTTCAGAATGAATATAAGAAATTTCTTTTAATTTCAAAGAACCTTCTACTGCGACTGTATAATCAATTCCTCTACCAATAAAGAATATATCTTTTTCTTTATAAATTCTTTTTGCAAAAGCTTTAATTTTTTCAGTATCTTTTAAAACTTCTTCAATATTTGAAGGTAAGAGTAAAATATCATTTTTTAATTCATTTATTTTTGTAGAATTTTTATCTAAAATTTCTGCAAAATAAATAGCAATTATTGCAAGTAAAACTATTTGTGAAGTATAAGCTTTTGTAGATGCAACAGCTATTTCAGGACCAGCGTGGGTATAAACTGTATAATCAGCTTCTCTTGTAATAGAAGATCCAACAACATTAGAAATTGCTATTGTTTTAGAATTTTTAGATTTTGCAAGTTTAAGAGCTGCAATGGTATCAGCTGTTTCACCTGATTGACTTATAAATAAGCATAAAGTATTTTGTGTTATAATAGGATTTCTATATCTAAATTCAGATGCTGGTTCAACTTCTACAGGAATTTCACATAAACTTTCAAAAATTGGTTTTGCTGTTAATCCAGCATGCATTGCAGTACCACAAGCTATAATATAAATTTTATTTATAGTTTTTAAAAATTTTTTATTTATATTTAAATCAGAAATTATAGTTTTAGATGAAGATGATATTCTAGATCCTATTGTTTCTCTTACTGATTTTGATTGTTCATTAATTTCTTTTAACATAAAATCTGGATATCCATCTTTTTCAGTAGAACTAGTATCCAAAGTAATATTTTGAAAATCTTTATGTATTTTTTCTAAGTCTTCATTATAAAATTCTATATTGTTTCTTGAGATATAAGCAAATTCTAAATCATTTAAAATATAGAAATCTTTAGTGAAGGATAATATAGCAGGTATATCTGAACTTATATAATTTTCATTTAATCCTTTTCCTATAACTAAAGGACTATCTTTTCGAACTACTATCATATTGTTAGGATGAGCTGAAGATATAACTTCTAAAGCATAACTGCCTTTTAACATTTTGCAAGTATCTACAACAGCTTTTAAAAATTTTGTATCACCAGTTTCATCAGAGTTTTGATAATTAAAATGTATTAGATTTGGTATTACTTCTGTATCTGTTTCTGATAAAAATTTGTATTTTCGTGATTTTAAAAATTCTTTTAAATCGGAATAATTTTCAATAATTCCATTATGAACTACAGAAAAACAATTTGTATTATCAGCATGAGGATGGGAATTAATACTAGAAGGTTTACCATGTGTTGCCCATCTGGTATGACCAATTCCTATTGTACCTTTTAATGAATTTATTTCTTCAATATCATTTAAATTTTTAACACGACCTTTATTTTTTATAGTTTTTATTTCATCTTTTTCAATTGTTGCAATTCCAGCAGAATCATATCCTCTATATTCTAATCGTAGCAAACCGTTAATTAAGATAGGTTTTGCTTTATTTTCTCCAATATATCCAATAATTCCACACATAAAAACCACCTTTCTGAAGTTAGCAGTAATTTGTAAATTATTGCTAAAATACTTGATTTTATAATATAATATGAAAATTTATACAAAATGTCAAATGAATTTTCTGTGAAAAGTATTAATATATTTATATGAAATGATATGTGTATTATTATTGTAAATA
>CANQEK010000114.1 GCA_947594985.1 uncultured Clostridia bacterium | reverse complement strand
GGGGCTATGCCTAAGGATGGAACTATAACTGTAAAAAGAACTTTAAATGATGGTTCAGGTCTTGATAATATTAGACTTGGTGGAGTTGGAGAAAAAATAGCCAATGAACTTGAAGAATTAACAGGTATGGTTACAAGAAATACAGTTTTAGGCTATGTTCAAAGAGGTGGTACACCTTCAGCTTTTGATAGAATTCTTTCAACTAAATATGGTTGTAAAGCAATGAAACTTGCTATTGAAGGTATCTTCAATGTACTTGTAACATATAAACAAGGTCATATGGAATATGTTCCTTTAGAAGAAGTTGTTGGAGAAAATAAAGTAATTGGAGCAGCCTCTGGTAATACTCAAGAAAGTGGTATAAGAAAAATTAAAATGGATGATGATTTAATAAAAATTGCTAGAGATTTAGGAATTTGTTTAGGTGATTAATATAATAAAATTTTTTATACTTTTATTAATACTCAAAAAACACTCTTAAAATTAAAATTTAAGAGTGTTTTTTGTTTTTATTTAATTGCATTTTCTGCATAGGTATTATTTATGATATTTTCAAAAGGAACTATATCTGTAAGTTCACCCGCTTGAGTCATAACTTCCTCTAATCTAAGGAAACTTTCCTCGGTCATTACAGGAGTCTCATTCCAAGCATCAATGTTTTTATAACTTTGTATTGCTGTTTCCAACATATCTAAATTAGTATCTGGAAAAAACTCCTGTACAACTTCTGCAATTTCTCTAGCTGAATGTTCTTTTACCCATTGTTGTCCTTCATAAATTGAATTAGTAAAACCTTGTATTATGTCTTCATTTTCATTAATATAACTTTTTTTAGCAAAATATGCTGTATACGGTATTTCGCCTGCTGCCTCACCAATTGAAGTCACAATATATCCTTTTCCCTGTTCAACCGTTTGTGAAGCTGTTGGTTCAAATAAAGTTACATAATCAGCATTTCCGGCAGCAAAAGCTCCTGCCATTAAATCAAATTTAATGCTGTCATCTAAAACTACATCTTTTTGAGGATTAATTCCATTTTTTCTTAAAACATATTCTAAAGTCATATATGGAACTCCACCTTTTCTACCAGGTATAATCGTTTTTCCAATAACATCTTGCCATTTAAAATTATCTGTTTTTTCTCTTGAAACTAAAAAGGAACCATCTCTTTTTGTTAATTGAGCAAAAACTTGAGTATAATCTTCTTTTCCTTCATTATACACATATATAGATGCTTCAGGTCCGGCAAAACCAATTTCAACTTGGTCTGCAAGAACAGATGTCATAACAGCATCAGCACCTTGCCCAGTAGAAAGTTCAATTTTAATACCGTTTTTTTCAAAAAAGCCTTTCTTTATGGCAACATATTGTGGCGAATAGAAAACTGAACGAGTAACTTCACTCACATTAATTGTTTTAATATCTTCAGTTGTATCTGAAGAATTTAATCCATTAAGTAGCATTAATATAATAATTATCAATACAATTATCGACATTACAATTGAAATAATACTTTTTTTATTCATTCAAAACCTCCTATCTTTTTTTATATCATATGTTTTGAATAATAAAATGTGCTTGTTTGATAATTCATAATAACTAAATTAAATTTAAAAATAGATTTTCACTTATTTTATAATTTTTAATTACTAAATCTAGTTTTAGTAATTATTTTTTCAATCAATAATACTATTCCATACATAATTCCTGCAAGTATTCCTAATATTATAACACTAGTCATAACTAAATCTAATTTAAATACTTGCCCACCATAAACAATTAAATATCCTAAACCTGCTTTAGAAACAAGAAATTCACCTGATATCACACCAACCAAAGACAAACCTATATTTACTTTTAAAGAATTTATAAAAGTTCCTATATTTGCAGGAATAACAATTTTTGTTAAAATTTGAAATCTTGTTGCTTTAAAAGTCTTTGCCATTTTTATTATTTCTTTATCTGTTTTTAAAAAGCCATTTAAATTTTCTAATATTGTTACTATAAGTGAAATAGCAACAGCCATAACAATAATTGCTGGTGTTCCAGCACCAACCCAAATTATAATTACTGGTCCAAGAGCAACTTTAGGTAAACTGTTTAAAACAACTAAATATGGTTCAAAAATTTCTGATAAATAATCTGACCACCATAAAAAAATTGCTATTAGTACACCTAAAAATGTTCCCAGTAAAAAACCTATAACTGTTTCATAAGTAGTAACTAATATATGTTCTATTAAATTATTTGAATTCAAATTCAAAAAAGTATCTAATATTCTGCTTGGTTTACTCATTATAAAACTATCTATAATTTCTTTATCTGCAAGGACTTCCCAAACAACTAAAAAAGCTATTAATATAAATATTTGAAAAAACAATACAACAATTTTTCTAATTTTAATTTTTTTTAAATATTCTTTTCTTTCTTTTGATATACTATTTTTCATCAACACCAAGCTCCTTCCATAAAGTATTAAAATATTCACTAAACTCAGGGCTTTCTCTACAATTTATAGGAGTTCTATTATTAATATCAAAATTTATTTTATGAATATTTTTTATTGTTCCTGGTCTTTTACTTAGTACTAAAACCCTATCAGACATACTTATAGCTTCAGAAATATCATGAGTAACCATTAAAACAGTTATTTTTTCTTTTCTTAATATTTCATATATATCATTTGTTACCATTATTCTTGTCTGATAATCAAGTGCTGAAAATGCTTCATCTAATAATAAGATTTTAGGTCTAGTTGCAAGTGTTCTTATTAAAGCAACTCTCTGCCTCATTCCTCCTGATAATTCACTTGGATATTTATTTATAAAATCATATAACTCATATTTTTTTAACAAGTTAATAACATATTTTTTTGCATCTTCATTTTTTTTATTTTTTATTTCTAATCCAAACATAGTATTATTTAAAATATTTTGCCACTCTAATAAACAATCTCTTTGGAGCATATATCCTATTTTTTCAGAAATACCATATATTTTTTCTCCTTCTACAAATATATCACCACTTGTTTTTTCCTCTAAACCAGCTATTACAGAAAGAAGAGTTGATTTACCACAACCGCTTGGCCCTATTATACTTACGAATTCACCTTCTTCAATTGTAAAATTGACATTAGTTATTGCCAAAACTTCTCCAGCTTTTCCTTGATATTTTTTACTAACATTTTTAAATCTGTTACTATATTTTATGTCAATTTCAAAGAAGGAGTTCTTCTAATTCCTCTTAATGTTTTAAAAATACAACTAATATTTTTAATTGACCAAAAAAAATAAACTCTATAAAATATAGAATTTATCTTTTAAAACATTTTTAATTAATATAAAAAGCGAATCTATAAGCCGGGTTCTGTCGTGAATAGTCATTTATCTAGAATATATATTACTATATATTTCAAGCCACTCAAGGATTTACGAGAATTGACGAGCAGTCTTAATTTCTCTACCAAGGTGTTGCTCCAAATAGGGTTTACACAGCCAATATATCACTATATTGCTGGTGGGCTTTTACTCCACCTTTTCACCTGAACCATATAAAATGGTTGTTATTTTCTGTTGCACTTTCCCTAGGGTTACCCCCGCTTGACGTTATCAAGTATCATTGCTCTATGGAGCCCGGA
>CANQEK010000113.1 GCA_947594985.1 uncultured Clostridia bacterium | reverse complement strand
TTTATTTTACTATGAATTTTTAATAAAGTCAATAGATTACAATGTTCCTTCTGCTTTTTTCTTTTCTATTATTTGTTAAGCATTTAGAATATCTTCTTTTGTAATATTTTTAGTTTCTCTGTTTTAATTTGTTCTTTTTTGTACTAAATAATCTTTTGTTTGTAATTTAATTATATCAATAATAACTTAAAATATTTAAATATTTATAATATTTTTATAAAAAATGTAACTTTTTATATAGTTATAAAAACTATATAAATATAAAATATTTATGAAAGGGGTAAAAAGATGAATAGCTTAAAACAGATAAGTGATTATTATTCAGTAAATAATGAAGTTAATTGGGACCAAATAATAGATGATTATACACTATATATTAATTCAATAATTAATAATATGGCATATAATTTAAGTATTGAAGATAAAGAAGAAATATTATTAGATACATTTTTTGTTTTATGGAAAAATCAAAATAATATTATATATTCTTTAAATTCTTATATAATTGGGATAACTAAAAACTTGATTAGGGAAAAAATTAAGAAGAAAAAATTCACATATAATATAGAAGATTATGAGAATACATTATCAGACTTAGAAGCTAATATAGATTTAACCGAAAGGGCAGAAATAATAGCAATAGAAAAACTATTTAAACAATTTAAAAAAATAGATTTTAATATTGTTAATATGTTTTATTACTCTTCTAAATCAATTAAACAAATAGCTGCTGAATTAAATATTTCAGAGGGAAATGTTAAGACAAGATTACATAGAATACGAAAAAAAATAAAAAAAGAATTAAAGGTAGGTGGTAAAAATGAATAATAACAATGATATTATTAAACAAAAATTCAAGTTAGCAATAGCTATATCTGAAGAAAAAAAGAATAATGAAGTTATGAATAAAAAAATAAAGTTTGATTATAAAAAAATTGGACTAGTTGCTTGCGCGTGTTTAGTTCTAATAACAGGAGGAGTTTTTGCAACAGATATAAAAGAATATATAATAGATAAGTTCAAATTAGGAAAGGGAATTCAAACTGCAATTGAAAATGGATATATTGCCGAAACAAATGATGATTATATTTCATGTAACACTAGTGTTATAACCCCAAAAAGCAAACAGTTATTAAATAATATAAATATGGGAATTAAGATAAACAACTATTTAATAGACAATTCAAATTTAAGTATAGAAATAAAATATAAATACGATGATAATCTTAAAAAAATTGTAAATACAGATAATCTTCATACTATTGAACTTTTAGATTTAATAATAATAGACGATGAAAAACGAGTTTTATATGATGGTGGAGTTAGCAATAAAGAAATTTTTGAAAATTATTGTAAGGAAAATAATTTAAACTATACCTTTGGAACCTGTAGTGAAAATTATTTAAATAGCGGACTAAATGTTTTTGAATCTTCAGAAGAAGAATCTTTAGAAAATGAAAAATCTTATATATATAATTTTTATGTAGAAGATGAAAATTACCCTAAATCTAAAAAAATAAATTTAATTTTTTCAAAAATATCATTCCATGAAAATACTTCTTCTGAAGATGTTGTTTTAAAAGGTAATTGGAATATTGAATTAGATATTCCAGAAAAAATGTACAATAGTGTAGAAGGAAATTATAGTGTAATAAAATGTGAAAATGATAATTTTGATATATATGCAGCAAAACTTACTGCAACAGGATTTGAATTAGGTTTAAAAATAAATGGATTAGAAAATCCTAAATACCCTATTGAATTGGATGAAGAAGAAAAAAGATTTTATGAAAGTATTAGTGTTGGTCAAAAATCTGGAACAGGTATTAGAATTACAGAAGAAGATAAAACAAAATTTTATAATAAATCTCCATATAAAGAATTATATGAAAACTATTATACAAAACATTTTCCAACTAGTATTAAAGCAGTTAGAATTTATATGCCATGGATTGAAGAAACTGAGGGGTGTTACATCCAAACTTCTAATGGAAATAAATTTTATATTTCTGAACAGAATTGTGCAAAAACAAGAAATAGTTTTAATGAAGACAACACTTATGAATTTTATAATAAATTTGATATGACACAATATGATGCTACAGAAAATATTACTGCTGTAATTGAATTGTATGGAGTACCAGTAAAAATATGGTTGAAAAAGGTATAATATATAAATAAATGCAAAAATATTTTACATTTTATATGCAATTACAAAAATATATGATAAAATAATTAAAAATATAAATAGGAGGAAAATATATATGGAAGAAAGAGTAGTAAGACCTTTTACAATGTGGAAACATTTTAAAGGAGCAAGGTCATTTGTAATTACAGTAGCAGAACATAGTGAAACTGGAGAAAAATTAGTTGTTTATCGTTGTATGGATAATAATGGTAAAACAAACCATAAAGATGGTATTTATGCAAGACCATTAGAAATGTTTTTATCAGAGGTAGATCATGAGAAGTATCCAGATGCTACTCAAAAATATCGTTTTGAAGAAATTATAGATTAATTCATATGCATTATAATTATTCAAACCAAAAATTAACAAAATCATTAAAATTTTTTATAATTTAATTATATATATTAATAAAAAAGTATTAGGACTTCTTCAAATTTAAAACAATAGATTTAATAAAACTTTATATATTTTTTCATTTACTTTTTTTATATAATATGGTAATATAAAATCGATTTATGTATTAATATAAAACTCAAAAAAACAAAAGAATTAAATGAGTAAGCACAATAGGAGCTTATGAGAAAGGAAAGAAGTATTATGAGAAAAAAAATAAAGTTTATTTTTATGTTACTCATATTAATTGGACTTACATTTAATCCAATAAAAGAAGTAAATGCACATTCAATTGACTTAGATCCACAATCTGTAATTTCATTACCTTGGTTTATAACAAATGGAAATGGAACAATTACAATAAGTAGTTCTATAACTAATTATTCGTTATATTATCAAGCAGTACAAATTCCAAATACAGTTTATTCACAAATAGAAAAAATAAATTCAGAGGGAAAAGAAAAACTAGATATTTTAGAAGAAGAATGTTCTAAAGTAAAAACAGAATTGGATAATTTAAAAACAACTTATAATGCTACTTATGAAGCTTATCAATCAGGAAAAGATGGAGAAGAATCAGAAACTTTAAAAAGTGCTTTTGAAAAAGCAAAAACAGAGTATGAAAATAAAATAGAAGAGCATGAAGCTAAAGTTAAAGAATATAATGAAAAAATAGAAGAAATAGATAATGAAATAAAAGATTTAACACCAACTTATGAAGAAGATCGTTGGATACAAATAACAGATAATCAATTTTCTATTGATTTAACCCAATTTTCTGGAGAACAAGCCTTTGCTATATGGGCAAAATTAGTAACTGATGATAATGAAATATATTATGATGAAGCAAGTTATACAATGTCAGGAACTAAAAAAACAGAAATTAATGTACAATCAATTACCTTAGACAAGACATCCTTGTCAATAGAAGAAGGTAGCGATTATACATTAACAGCTACAGTAACACCTTCTAATGCTACTAATAAATCTTTAATTTGGTCAAGTGATAATGAGAAGGTCGCTACAGTTATGAATGGTAAAGTAAAAGGCATTGCTAAAGGAACTGCAAAAATAACTGTTTCAACA
>CANQEK010000112.1 GCA_947594985.1 uncultured Clostridia bacterium | reverse complement strand
CCATATATTGGATTTTGAATATTAAATCCTTTTTCATATCTTGTTTCATCTGTTACTGTTCCCATGTTTTCTAATGGTAGATTAATTTCTCTTGTTTTAAAAACTTCGTTCATTGTACTAACTGCATTTAATGTTCTTGGAAAACCTATAAAAGGTGCTAGCTGATAAATGGTTTCTCTTACCTCAATAGGTGTAGCTCCTACATTTAATGCTACATTTATATGAGCTGATAATTGTGGTAGTGTTTGTAATACTGCTAAAATTGTTACTGTAATTAATTCTCTTTCTTTCATATCTAGCTTTTCACTACTATGAAATACATCTCCAAATATAAATCTTCTTAAAATTTCCATGAGTTCATGATCTATTTCTGTATTCGCATCAGGCAATTCTCCAAATAATTTGTTAAAAACTTCTTTGCTCTCTTCAAAACGATTCATTTTCATTTCTCCTTTCTCTGACATTTTGTCAGTATCATAATATACCTATTCTGACACAACGTCAATACTTTTCAAAAATTTTTGTATTTTTTCAAAAAAAATAGCTTATGCTTTTACATAGCTAACAAAAAATCCACCTTCAAAAAAGTAGATTTTTTATACATTTGTCCACCAAATTATAATAATTAATATCAATATATTAAAATTTGTTAATATTAATGTTTTGTAAAACCAAGTTAAACATTTAAAATTTATATATCTAATATTTCTGAAATTTCTTTTGTATAAAATATATCGAGTTTACTCATTGCTCTAGTTATCGCAACATATAATAATTTTATGTCTAATACATTGTTTTTATATTTTTCAGCATTTACATTAAATAAAATTACACTATCAAATTCTAATCCTTTTGCCAAATAAGATGGAACTATAGAAACCCCAGCATGATATTCCGAATCTTTACTTTGAATCAACTTTATATCTAAATCTAATTCATCCAATTTCTTTTTTATCATTCTGCATTCATTTATATCTTTACCTATTATTGCGATAGACTTAAAACCAAAAGATAAATATTCTTTTATCTTTTTATAGCAATCTATAATAATTTCATCTTCATTATTTTTCTTTATAATATGTATAGAATCTTTTCTATCAATTACTGGCTCACCTTTAACAATAAACTGTTTTTCAAAATCAGGAAGTTTATCAATTACTTGATTGGCTTTATACATTATTTCTTTTGTAGTTCTGTAGGTTTTCTCAAGTGTCGTATAAACCCAATCTCCTTCAGGAAATTCCACATCTATAAATTTTTTCCAATTTTCTATTCCTCTATATGAATGAACTCCTTGTGCTATATCTCCTAATATTGTCATTGAATTGCTTTTTAAAATTGTTTTTAAAACACTAAATTGAAATTCTCCATAATCTTGTGCTTCATCTACAACAACATGTCGTAGCCTTGTCTTAATTTGGGTTCCATATATCTTATAATGAATATAGATGATAGGAGCTAAATCTTCAAAGTTAACTTCACCCTTATTTAAATTTTTCAATGTATTTTTTACCAAATAATCAGCTACAACTTTATCATTAATATTATCATATATATAATTCTCAATAAAATCTTTATAATATTGCACTGCATCTTTCTTTTTTCTTTCATTAAAGAAAAAATCCACTATTTTTATTTCATCATTATAAATTTTATTTAATAAACCTTCTGTTTGCTCAAAAATTTCTATTCTTTTTTTTCTTTTTTCCTCATCAGTTAAGTTTTTATCTTTCAACATATTATTTATTTTTCTACTTCTTTGTGCTGTAATAGTTTCTATAATTATATCTTTATTACTTTTAATTTTTGAAAAAATATGTTTCTTTACTTCATTAATTCTTCTTTCAAAATTTAACTCCTTGTAAGTATTTATAAATAGTTTCTGTATGTTATCATATCTCATAACTCTAACATTTTCTAAAACAAAATCTTTTTTTGGTATATAATTTTCCTCCAGTTCTCTTAAAAAATTGTCTATTACTTTTTTAAAATCTATTGAAGATTTTAGTTTAGATTCTTTTATAATTGTTTCTATATTTCCATGATTAATTTCATCAAAATCCTTATTTACTATTGTTACAAGTTTTTCATTACTATCAGATATTTTTAACTTTTTTCCGATAATCTCATAAGCTAAATCCTCAAAAGTATATTGTTTTACATCTTCTACACCTAAATCTGGTAATACATTAGAAATATAATTTAAGAAAAATTTGTTAGGAGCTATTATCATAAAATCTTCTGGGTTAAATTCCTTATCACAATTATAAATTAAATAAGCTATTCTATGTAATGCTATTGTTGTTTTACCACTTCCTGCAACTCCTTGCACAATTAATGCCTTATTCATATCCGCTCTTATTATGCTATTTTGCTCTGTTTGTATTGTTGCTACTATATTTTTTAATCTATCATCTGCTTTTTCTTCCAAAGCAATCTGCAACAATTCATCATTTGTTTTTAAATCTATATCTGAATATTTATCAAGAATCTGATTTTCGATAAAATACTGTCTTTTTAAAGAAATTTCGCCTTCAATTATTCCTTCTGGCGATTTATAATTTGATTTTCCGACACGACCGGTCATAATAAAGATTTGAAATTGGAGCCCTCCAATCTATAATAATTGGTTTTTGTGACTCACTATCTAATATTGATAACTTTCCTATATAAAGTTCTTCTTTTTTCTCATCATTAGGCTTAAAATCTATTCTAGCAAAGTATGGTTTTCCCTTTATGTTTTTTAAATCTATTAGCTTCTTATGTCCTAAATAATCTAAATGTGCTTTCACATAAGAATCTTTTTCATAGTGTAAATTTGTTTTTAACAAACTTTCATTTAATTCTTTTTCCTCCTTTTCTAATTTTTCACATACACTTTTCAGTTTTTCTTTTTCTCTTAAAAATTCTTTTTCATCCATTTTTAATCCTCCTTAAAATAGATTTCTAGTATCAAGTCAAAAATATTGATACCAAAACTTCCAGTTAGAAAAATTTTCGCACACAAAAAGTTACGGACTTTTAATTTATAATAATCTCAAGTCCGCTTTTATTAATAGAAAGAAAAACATCATATAAAAGATGTCTTTCTAAAACGTGATATTTATTATACCATATATTAATAAAATTGCAAGTATTTTATTAATTAGTAAACATTTTTTTATAATTAAAATATTTCATTCCAATTAATTTCCTTATCAGGTATTTCGATATTATAACCTTCTAAATTTATTATATTTGTATTTGGATTACTTGATGAAATTTTTTCGTTTTTACTTGTGTAATATATAAAATAACTACTTAGATTTCATTCCTTCTTCTCCATCCGGTCTATCTGGTGGATTTTCTCTATCTCCACGATTCATCATTTCTCCTGATCTTTCTCTGTTAGGCAGCCTATTATTAGTATTTGTTTTTTCATAAATTAAAAATCCTGCTGTTGTAATAATTGCTCCTATTAAAACACCTATAACAAATGGTAATATTTTATTTTTCATTTTCTACCTCCAATTTTATTTTTTTAACTTATATTAGCACAGCATTAAACATTAAAAAATTATTGAAAACTTAATAAATATTAGGAATATTTCTATATTATTATTTCAACACCTGCTGTCATACCTATCATTACATTTCCATCATTTTCAAATTCTATTGTTACATCAAATTTTCCA
>CANQEK010000111.1 GCA_947594985.1 uncultured Clostridia bacterium | reverse complement strand
AAATAGTTGATCTAGCAATGATGTTAAATAGAATGGGCGCAAAAGTATATGGTGCTGGAAGTAATGTAGTTAAAATAGTTGGAGTAAAAGAATTAAGAAATATTTCTTATAAAATTATGCCAGATAGAATAGAGGCTGGAACATTATTAATAGCAGGAGCTATTACAAATGGAATGGTAAAAATTAATAATGTTATTCCAGAACATATTAGTCCTTTATTGAGTAAATTGGAAGAAATTGGTTGTGAAATTAAAGTAAATAAAAATTCAATTTCTTTAGTTTCAAATAAAAGGTTAAAGGCTGTAGATATAAAAACAATGCCATATCCTGGATTTCCAACAGACTTACAACCACTATTTTCAACTTTGTTAGTAGTAAGTAAAGGAACTTCAATTATTACTGAAAATATTTTTGAAAACAGATTTAAATTTATGCAAGAAATACAGAGAATGGGAGCAAAAGCTACTGTGCAAGGAAATACAATGATTATTAAGGGCGTAAAAAGGCTTCATGGAGCTGATGTGGAAAGTACTGATTTAAGAGGAGGAGCATCATTAGTACTTGCAGGATTAGTGGCAAAAGGAACAACCAAAGTTAGCAAATTACAATATTTATTAAGAGGTTATCAAGATTTAGATAAAAAATTAAATGAACTTGGAGCTAATATTATTCGAGAAGAAGGTGATTAATTGTGATTGATGATGAAATAATTATAGAAACAAATAATCATAGTAATACTAATTCAAATAAATCTAGAAAGAAAATTAATAATAAGAAAATAAAAAAAGAAAAAAGAAAAAAGAATGATTATAATAATTTAAATAATAATGTAAAAAAGAAAAATAAATTAAAGTTTTTTTTATTATTTATCATTTTGATAATTTTTATTATTTTTTTATTAAGTTCCAATTTATTTAATGTATCAAATATTGAAATAGATGGAAATAATTTAATTTCAGATGAGAAAATAATTAGTTTGTCTGGTATTAATGAATATACAAATATTTTTAAATTTAATAAGAAAGAAATAATAAAAAATATAAAGGAAAATGCTTATATTGAAAAAGTACAAATAAAAAGATCTCTTCCTTCAACGGTAAAAATAACTGTTGAAGAAAGAGAAACTAAATATATGTTACAATTTGCAGATAGTTATGTATATATTAATAATCAAGGATATATGCTTGAAATATCTAATGAAAAACTAGATGTTCCTATTATTATAGGTTTTACTACTGATTTAAGTAATATAAAAGCAGGAAATAGAATTAATTTAGAAGATTTAAAAAAAATGGGTATGGTTATAAAAATCTATGAGACTGCAAAAAGTAATGATTTAGGAAATTTAATCTCAAAGATTGATATTTCAGATGATAAGAATTATACTTTAATATTAGAGTCAGAACAAAAAACTGTATATTTAGGAGATTGTTCAGATTTAAACACAAGAATTTTAGAATTAAAATCAATATTAGAACTAGAATTTTCTAAAGGAAAAGCAGGTGAAATATTTTTAAATGTTGATTTAAATTCACAAAATGCTTATTTTAGACCAAGTTCTAATTAAAATATATAATAAAAAATATAAGAAAGGAATAAGTTTTATAATGAAGCAAGAGAATAAAATAAAAATAGCAATTTTATTAGGAACTATGTGTTTTTTTCTTTCAGCAGGAATTGTTATTCAAATTAATACAGTGAGAAAAAGTACTACTACTGTTGGAAAAACAATGGTAGAAAATGAACTTAGAGATAGTGTTTTAAGGTGGAAACAAAAATATGAAAATGAATATGAATTACTAAATAAAAAAGAACAAGAATTAGATTCATTAAGACAAAAAAGTTCTAGTACAGACGAGAGTTATAAGGTTTTAACAAGTCAATTAAAAAATTATAATTTGTTATTAGGAAACTCTGAACTAATTGGAAGAGGTGTACAAATAACTTTAAATGATGGAGATAGTTCTATGTTTAGGGGAAATGAGACTCAATATATTGTTCATGATGGTGATTTATATGAAATTGTGAATGCACTTAAAAATACTGGAGCTGAGGCTATTTCAATAAATGGCCAAAGAATAGTTGCTAATACAGCAATAACTTGTGCTGGAAATACAATATTGATAAATGGAGAAAAAGTTGCTGTTCCTTATGTAATTAAAGCAATTGGTTCTCCAGCAGGTTTATATGGTTCTTTAACTATTCCAGGAGGATATTTGTACTGGCTTGAATATGAGGGTGTTAATGTTAAAGTTGAGCAAATTGAAAAAGATACAATTGTAATACCTAAATATAATGGAGTATATAAATTTGATAAAGCAACAATTTCTGAATAGGAGGAAATGATTTTGAAAGAAAAAATAATTATTACAATAACAATTGGGCTTACAGCTTTAATACTAACTATGATAATGTTTACACAGTTTAAAACAGTTGATAAAACTGATATAACAGCAATTGAAACAATGAGAGAAACTGAATTAAGATCAGAGTTAACAAGTTGGAGAGAAAAATATGAAGAAATAAATTCTAAAGTATCAGAAACTGATGCAAAGATTTCTGAATATAAACAAGAATTAGATAATGATGAAAATATTGCCAATTTGTTACAAGAAGAAGTAAAAGAAGCAGAAGGATATTTGGGATACACAAAGCTACAAGGACAAGGTATTGTTGTAACTCTTCAAGATTCAAATGTTGATATTACATATTCAGATTTACTAAGGTTAGTTAATGAGTTAAATGCTGCTGGAGCGGAAGCTATTTCAATAAATGATGAGAGAATTGTATCTAGATCTGATATAGCAACTGTTGATTATATAAAAATTTTAGTAAATGATAGTAGAATTTTTTCACCTTATGAGATAAAAGCTATTGGAGATAAAAAGTATTTAGCAAGTGCTTTAAATGTTAAATATGGATATATTGACGAGATGAGAAATAATGAGAAAATAGTTGAATATGCTGAACAGGATAACATTGTTATACCAGCATATGAAAAAAAATTAGAATTTAATTATGCTAAAGAAAATATTGTAGAAGAATAGGAGGAAAAGGAAATGATTTATATTGCTATAATTTTAGGGTGTATACTTGGTGCTATTATAGGGTCATTATCTCCTGTAATACCATATACATACTCAAGTTATTTATCTATAGCTATAGTTGCTGCATTAGATACTGTATTTGGAGGAATTGCTTCTGTTGTTAAAGGTAATTTTGATTTAAAAATTTTCTTATCAGGATTTTTTGGTAATTCCATTTTATCAATAGCTTTAACATATTTAGGAGAAAAACTAAATGTAGATATATATTTAGCAGCAATAGTAGTATTTGTTGGAAGAATGTTTACAAATTTGGCTATAATTAGAAGATATTATATTGATAAATGGGTTAATATGATTGAAAAAAATAAGGATAATAATATAGAAAAAAAAGATGAAAAAGCAACAGAATAATTTGAATAATGTTTCTTTTTTTTAAATTATTATAGTTAAATATAAAAGAATATCATATATAAAAATATAATTTATAAGTTATTTAAAACTTTGTTATAGTAAAAGATTGTAACAAAGTTTTGTTTTTTTGTATTAAATAAATTATAGTAATAATTTATTTAATACAAAGACTTAGATTTAAGGTGAATACAATTTTTTTCAAGAATAACAAAAATATTACATTTTAATTACAAAAATATGTCATTTTCACTTGACTTTTTACAAAAAATGTAATATTCTTATCGCATAGAATTTTTAATAATATTATAAAAAAATTAATGGAGGAATTAGCTTTGGCAATAGGGGATATAATCGTTGGGATCGATATTGGAACCTCTAAAGTTAGTACTTTTGTTG
>CANQEK010000110.1 GCA_947594985.1 uncultured Clostridia bacterium | reverse complement strand
ACTAATGAAGAGCTCTTAATAATTAATGTTAGTAATATTATATTAACTATTAAAAAATTAAATAATATAAATGTTTAAGGAAGAAGATGGTTCTTCTTCTTTAATAATATTTAAAATAAATGAAAACATTAATTTACATATTATTTTATAAATGATATAATCTAATTGTTGTGGATGGTGATATTATGACAATATCAATTAATGAAATATTAAAAATGGTTATAATAACATTTTTATGTTCAGCTATACTTGTTCCTTTTGTTAAAAAAATAGCTGAATTTGTTGGTGCTTTAGATAGACCAAATAAAAGAAAGGTACATAAAGAATTAATACCAAGATTAGGTGGACTTGCAATATATTTTTCATTCTTACTTGGTTATATGTTGTTTGCTAAACAAAATATTGAAATGATTTCAATATTAATAGGAAGTTTTGTAATAATAATTACTGGTGTAATAGATGATATAAGACCACTTCCTCCAAAATATAAATTTGCAGGACAAGTTATAGGAGCTTTAGTAGTAGTTTTATATGGCGGAATAGTATTAAACGATATTTCAGCTTTTGGATTCTACATTAAATTTAATCCTATAATTGCTCATATACTAAGTTTAATATTTATATTAGGATGTATAAATTGTATAAATTTAATAGATGGGCTTGATGGACTTGCATCAGGAATAAGCTCAATATATTTCTTAACTGTTGGAATTATCGCAGTACTTATGGGACAATCAACTAGTCTTGATGTTTCATTAACATTTATTATGTTAGGAGCTACATTAGGATTCTTAGTCCATAATTTTTATCCAGCAAAAATATTTATGGGAGATTCTGGTTCAATGTTTTTAGGTTTCATAATTGCAGTTATTGCATTATTAGGATTTAAAAATGTAACATTTACCTCATTTATAGTTCCACTAATTATTCTTGCAATTCCAATATTAGATACTTTATTTGCAATCATAAGAAGATTACTTAAAAAACAACACATATCAGAACCAGACAAAAGTCACTTACATCATCAATTCTTAAATATGAGATTTTCACATAGAAATACAGTATTAATAATATATTTTATAGACGCATTATTTGCTGCTGCATCAATTATATATGTATTAAAAGATTCTTTATGGGGACAAATTATATATACAATTTTATTAATAATAGTTGTATGGTTAGTAACTTGCACTGATATTATCACAAGTAATAGCCCTGTAAAAAGAGGATTTGCTAAAATAAAAGAGAAAATAAAAAAGAAAAAAATTAGAAATTAAATAAAAAAAAGCTGTGAGATTTTGGCTAAGAATTATACTATACGTGTTGATTTAAATAATTATGAATGGCTCGTTTATAGAGTATTCAAAGTTAATGACAATATTAAAATAAGAACTTTATGTTCAGCAATATTATTTAGTATGTATGCAAGTTTATATTCGACTACTAAACTTAAATATAAGAATCACAAAGTAAAAATGGGAAATCATAGATTAGAAGAATTAAAACTTAAAAAGAAGGACCGATTAAAACTAAAATATGGCGATATATGGAACTTTACTATAAAAGTTTATAAAGTATCCGATGGACACAATGATAAAAGAATTTCCTTATTAAAAGGAAAAAGCTTAGGTATTATAGAAAACTGCAGCTCAATAAAAGAATTTATTAATATGTGTTATGAAGTACCTGATTATGATGATATAGATATAGATTTAATAAATGCTAAATTAGATAAATATTATAATAACTGTTAATTAAAATATAAAACAAATAAATTATAGGAGGTTTTGAATATGAAAATAGATTTTGAAAAATATTTTTCTAATCACATTTTAAGTAGAGGTCAATGGTATTATATTGCAGGTAAGGTTAGTGATGTTACATTTAAAAGAGGTCAAATTACTGCAGTAGTGCATGGAACAGAGGATTATAATGTAACAATCTATATAAAGGATAATATTAAATATGATGGTGGAACATGCAATTGTCCTTACTATCATTCAGAAAGTCCATGTAAACATATGGCAGCTGTGTTGTTTTACGTAAACGAAAAAATAAAAGAAGATATATTTAAAACTGTAGATTTAGATGATATATTTGATGAAATAGGTTTTGAAGATATAAAATATTATCTTTATAATCTATTAATGAATAACGATGAATTGCTAGAAGATTTTTTTAAAGAATTTGAAGATTATTTTCATGAAGTAATAATTTAAATAAAAGAAAGATGTATAGGAGTGATTATTATATGAAAAGTAATAAAATGTTTGAAAGAATAAATGATTATAATAAAGATTATGTATATGAACAATATACTAGAATAGTTGAAAATTTTAAAGATTATGAAAATGTGTCTAGAAAGAAAATGATAGAAGAAATTTATAAAACATATAATGACTATAATAATATTATAGATATTTGTACTACAAAAGAACTAAAATTTCTAGAAAAATTAATTGGTTCAAAAATAAGTAATGAAGAACTATTAAAAGGTAAATATGGATGGGAAATAGATAATCTTTGTAATAAATTTATATTACAATTTAATGTACCTTCTGAGGGTGTATTTATACCTGATGAAATAATAGATAAAGTAAAAGAGGCAATTAAAAATGTAAATTGGACTGCAAAAAGAAATCTTGATGAGTTAAATGAATTTTTAATAGGATATTTTAAAATACAAGGTTCTGTAGTTCTAGATATGCTTTGTTCTATTGTAAGTGAGTTAACCGATATAGGAAAAGATATTATTCATTATCATATGTTAACTGATAGACTGTTTAGATATTACGTTTACTTATATGATGAAAATATTGTGGAAATCGATAAAAATGTTGAAATGGGCATATACCAAGATTATTTCTATTTACAAGATGAAATAAATGAAGCTAGAAAAAGGCAAGGTTTGGCAGGTACTATTCCTATGGAAATAGAATTATATAAAACGATATTTTATAATGATTTTGATGTGCGTAATAAAAAAGTCAAAAAAATGTTAGATGAAATTAAAAAATTACCATTCTTTTGGTTTGACGCACTTGAGGATATTAAAATATGTGCACTTTTAAATGGAAATAGAAATCCTATTAAAAATTCCATTAAAGCTGTGAAATCATTAAAAGATTATGACTTAACTGATTTTTTTGACATATTAGATGAAGCGATGGATGAAATGCCTTCTGGCGCACTAAATGGTTTTACTCCTAATCAAGCTAAAGAAAAGAAAAAAGAAGAAAAAAAATTAAATGACATGAAAGAAAAAGATTATACAAAACAAAAAAATGCATGTTTAGAGCAAAAAGATGCAAAACTATTTTATAAAATATATTTTGGTTTATTAGATTTTACAAATCAAATATATAAAATTAGAAATAATTTTAAGATATATAAACAAAAAAATATTAATCCTTCAATGGTATTAGATATTGTAGAAGAATTTTGGAAAAATAAAGAAAAAATTATTACAGAATTTTGCCTAGCTAATCCATATAAATTTAATGATGAGGAGTTAAGTATAGCTGGTGAGTTTAAAAAAGGCATCAGAGGTATTTATATAATTGTTAAATTTGAAGAAGAATATACTGCCTTTTTAAATGATGATAAAACATATATGGTTAAAGGTATAAATGATAATATAGATAACATAATTTCTTATAAAGATTTACCAAATGCTGTAATAACAACAATAATTCCGTTTAAAAATGTTTTAATTTATGATAGTATATTTAGAGATTTTAATATTAAAATGGGTACTGAATTTGATAAAATGGTTTTTGAAGAGTATTCTAAATCAATTAAATATTATCATTTATAATAAGAAAGGAAAACTTTTATGAAAGTATGTGTTATAGGGGGAGCTGGATATATAGGAAGTCACACAATATATGAATTAATCTTACTATAACAGCAGTTATATATGCTATAATTGTATATATAATTGCCGCTATAA
>CANQEK010000109.1 GCA_947594985.1 uncultured Clostridia bacterium | reverse complement strand
GAAAAATGGATGAAAAAGAAAGATTAGAATTTGAAGAATTTAAAAGACAAAAAGAAGAAGCAGAAAAACAAAAAGAAGTAGAAAAACAGAAGGAAAACAAGTAGCTTTATTAATAATTTGATATAAGAGTAAGATCCTTTTATATAGATAGAATAACATTCTAGAATATTATTCAAGAAAATTTACGAAGGAGGAGGTGAAAAAGAATGCAGAAAAAAACTGTAATATCAGTTATAGTAGTTGCAATACTACTTGCAATTTCTTTATATTTTATAGGTGGTACATATGCTAGATACATAAGTGATTTCTCTGGAGATGCTACAGCACAAGCTGCAGCTTGGAAAGTAAAATTAGGTGATACAGAAAGCAAATTAACTTTTAATGTAGAGTCAAATGAACATGTTGCTACAGGTAAAATAGCACCAGCAACAAAAGCTGTTGCAAAAGCAGCACTTGATTTAACAGGTACTGAAGTTTCAGTAGATGTGGTTATAAAAAAAGGAGACAATTTTGATCAAGCTATAACAGACTTTGGTCTTGATGCTGAACAAATAAAATTTTCTGTTACTAAATCAGGTGAAGAAGGAATTAGTGCTGAGCAAGTAAGTGGTAGTGGATCTGCAGAAGAACCATTTGTAATTAAATTACAAGGTGGAGAAGCTTTATCAGGTAAATTAAATTTAGATGTAACAATCGAGTGGATAGATAAAGGTAAATCACTTGATGCAGAAAATCAAATGAATCAAAAAGACACTGAAATAGGTAGTTCAGAAATGGCTAAATCTATTACTTTACCAGTAACTTTAGTAGTTCAACAACATATAGGTGCATAATAAATATGGAAGTTTTTAAAACTTCCATACAAGCCTATAATTAATGTTATAGGTTTGTATAGGAGCTTTAAACAAAGGAGAAAAGAGGTGATAAATCATAGATGAAAGAAAAGCAATATAGAAATGAAAGAATTTTCATTTTTATAGTATTAATTTTTATTGCTTTACTAGTTATTATATTTTTACTTGTTAAAGATCTAGGATTTATCGAACATAAACAAAGAATACTAACAGGAAATATAGATATTTTCGATATTATTTTTCAGCAAAGTTGCAACAATAATTGCAGTTGTACTTGTAATAGTTGCAATAATGGAGATTGTAAAAATTGTACTAATGTAAATAATTGTAATAATTATAATAAATTTAGTAATTCCAATAATTCTACTGATAATGGCAATTATAGTTATAGTGATAGTAATAGTAATTTTGGTAATAACAATAACTATACAAATAATGATAATGTTAGTAATACTACTTCACCAACACCACCAGTAAAAAAAGAAGGAATTGAAGTTTTTGATAAACAAACAGAATATTCTAAAGATACATTACTTAACATATTTACTAATACTACTTATTATGTTGTAGATAATAAAATTGCTCCAACAAGTGAAAATTCTTATCAGTTTGTTGTAAGAAATAATAATGATTCTAATATTAAATATTCTTTAGAGTTAAATGAAGAAAATTTACATAAGATTAATATGAAATATCGTTTGAAATTAAATGGAGTATATGTTGCAGGAAATGATGAAGAATGGTTAACTTATGATAAATTAAATCAATATGATATGGGATTATCTGCAAATAACCATGACGTTTATACATTAGATTGGAAGTGGTTTGAATCTGAAAATGATACAGAAGTAGGTACAAATATAAGTTCTAATTATAAATTAGAGTTAAAAATTACAGCTTCTGAATATTAAATGGAAAGGTAAGTGTAATAAAATGTCTAGAAAAAGATTTAGACGAAAACAAAAAAAGAATGTTATGAATTTCTTGATATTTTATGCAGTTATATGTGTTTTCTTTATAGCAAGTTACACGTTTTCAAGATATGTTACCACTATATCAGATAGTACAGAAATAGAATTTGCAAAATTTAAAGTAACTGTAAATGATATTAATGTTACAGAGAATAAACCTTTTGAGTTAAAATTTAGTGAAACATCTAATTTTGTAGGACAAAAAGTTGCTCCTAATAATTCAGGTTATTTTGAATTTATAATAAATCCTGCAGGAACTGAAGTAAGTCTAGAATATGATTTTAAGTTTATGATAGATGAGATGGATGAAGATTTTAAACTTTTATATTTCACAGTGAACGATGATGCTACTCATTATGATATTATTGATAATACAGCAACAGGAGATTTAATTCTTCCAAGTAATGAAAGAGGATTTAATGATAATGAAAAAGCAAGTATAAAAGTTTATTGGTCTTGGGATGAAAAAGAAGATACTTATAATCCTAATATTGATGACTTAAAAAATAAAAGCATAAATGTGTTTGCTATTGTAAGGCAAAAAATAAAATAAATATACAAAGGAGGTAACAATGAGTAAAAGAAGATTAATTCTACTATTTACATTTTTTATAATAATTTTATTTCTATTTACTTTTAATGTTACTTCTAGTAGATATATAGGGCAAATTGAAGGTAAAGTAGAAGATATAAATGCAATTCCTATTCTTAATTTGAATAATCCTGTTCTTAATAAAAATGTAGTAGATATGTTACCTGGATTTATAGATGAATCGGATTTTTATGTAAGCAATTATGATGATACAAATACAAATGAAGTTTTGATGAAATATTATATAAAAGTACAAACAACAGATACAATACCAGTAAAAATTCACCTTACTGATGAAAATGGAACAGAAATGCCTTTAGATAATGAAGGAAAAACACAGGAAATAGAACTTCCATATAGTAGGCAGATAAAAAATAAATATCACATTAAGATAGAATGGGATGAAAAAAATAATGATTATAAATATGCTGGAAAAGATTTAAAACTTACTATAGAAATTGTTGCAACACAAGTAGTTTAGGAGTTATAGTATGGAAAAAGCAAAAAAAATATTAAAAGCAATATTTTGGATAATTTTAATTTTTATGGCTGTTTATAGTACGATTATAATATTTCAAAAAATAGTTTATAAAAATAAAATTCCTAATTTTTTTGGATATAAAAATTTTATTGTTCTTACAGGAAGTATGAAACCAACTTTAAATGTTGGAGATATAGTTTTTGTAAAGGAAACAACTGACATAAAGGAACAAGATATTATTTCTTTTAAAATAAATAATACAATAGTTACTCATAGAATAGTAGAAATAAAAAAAGAAGATGACAAAACTTTATATGTTACCAAAGGAGATGCTAATTCTGGTAATGATACAGAGTTAGTAAGTATAGAAGATGTTGAAGGAAAGTATAGTTTCAAAATCTTATGGATAGGTAATGTAATATTATTTTTGCAAAAACCTGTTGTGTTGATTATTTTATTTTTGATTTTATTAGTTGTTTTAGTAATTGAATCTAAAAAACCAAAAAGAAAACCAAAACACTTGAAAGGAAAGTGATTTTTTAATGAATAAGAAAAAAATAATTATTTTTATAATTATTACACTTGTTTTTATTGCATTTTCAATAACTTGTGGAAAAACTTATGCTAAATATGTATTAACTAAAAATTATGAAGTTACTTTTTCATCAGTTCCTTTTTATTTTGATGCAGAAGTAAATGCAATGAAAACTTCCTATATAAAAGGAGAAGATAAAGATATATCAGTAGAAATAACTATAAAAAACCATGATGGAACAAATCATAATAAATATGAAACAAAATATGAAATAACATCTGAAAACAGTAAATTCACAATGGCAGGAGCAAATACAGGAAGTATAGAAAGTACGAAAACTGATCAAAAAGTAACATTACAATTAACACCCATAGACGAAGGACAATTAAATTCAACAGAAGAAATAATATTAAAAATAAAATCAACAGAGCCTTATGTAAAAGAAATAACAAAACAAATAAGTATAAAAGTAAAAGAAAAGATAAGTATAGGAGAAGCAATAAATGCAAAAAATTATGGAATGAAAGTTAAAAACTATACAACGGAAGAAGCAGAAGTAGGATGTTGGAGACTATTTTACCAAGATGAAGACTATACA
>CANQEK010000108.1 GCA_947594985.1 uncultured Clostridia bacterium | reverse complement strand
CAACTCAATTATATATGATTTAAATCACTTTTTCTATTTAATTTTTAATTTTGTTTCACATCAATTGTAATACAACAATTTATATATTTATTAATTAGTATTTATATTTATATATTAAATTTTATTTTTTAAATATAATTAATTTACTTAATATAAAATTTAAAATAATCACAACAATATTTGCTATAATTTTCATTATTACATCATTCATATTTATAACAACAGCAAAATTCATCATTGCTAAACTAATTATTTGTGTAAATATTCTGCAAGATGTAAAAGAAGTCATTTCTTTTATAAGTTCTTTTATATTATCACATTTACTATTGAAAACTATCATTTTATTAACCCAATAAGCAAATATCAATGCAATTATAAATGCAAACGTGTCGCTTATTGTAACTCTTAGTGATAATACTATAGTAAATATGCTAAAAGTAGCATTTTCCGGTATTGAAATAAATAATAACTTAGCTGCTATTGCATAAGCAAGAATATTTACAACTGTAGATAACGCACCACAAACTAAATATCTCATTCCTTCTATATGCTCTTTGTAAAATTTACTTAAAAAATTTAAATGTATTTTTTCTAAAATCCATAGTCCAAAATTTTCTAATATTTCAAATATTTTAAGAGTTAAATTCTTTCTAGGAATTTCTTCTTTTTTTTCTATATTAGTATCTTTTAAATTATCGTTACTAAGCTTATTTTCAACAACATTTTTTTGTACTGATTTATTCTTTTTCATATCTTACCTTTCTGTATTTATATCAAAATTACAAGTATCTCTAGTAAAATTGATATTATAATATGGATCACCATTTTCAATAATACTTTTCCATTTTTCTTTAAATTTTTTACATTCTTCATTAAATCTTTCTTCTTGTTTTTTTGAATATTCATATCCTCTGCTTTTTGATTCATAATGAATTAATTCAACATAAGGATTATATACATTTCTATATCCTTTTTCAAATAATTTTAAACAAAAATCTACATCATTAAAAGCAACTTTAAAATTTTCTTCATCCATAAATCCAACTTCAAAATATAACTGCCTTCTACAAAATAGACAAGCTCCTGTTACAGCTGATACATTTCTAGTAGCTGATTCTCTTCCAAAATATGCTCTTTTCCCATAAGGTAGATTTACTAACATATTTCCTGCTATCCCAGCAAGTCCAGTTATTATACCTGCATGTTGAATTGTTTTATCTTCATAATAAAGCCTTGCTCCTATTGCTCCTATTTCTTTGTTTTGAGCATATCCAATCATTAATTCTAACCAATCTTTAGTAAGTAACTTAGTATCATTATTTAATTGAAGAATAAAATCTCCTTCAACATTTTTTACACCAAAATTAATTAAAGCAGAATAATTAAATTCGTTATTATATTGATTGTTTTTATTATTACTACAATTTGCATTATTGTTATTATTTTGATAATCACTATTTTCTTTGTTGCATATATTATTTTCTATTTCTAAAATTTCATTTTCAAATAAACTTCTTTCACCATTTTGATCTATAATAGAATTTTTATTATAATTTAAAACTTTAATTATTGGATTTTTAACTAATTCATTATAATATTGAAAAGTTTCTCTATTAATACTATTATTTTCAATAATGATAATCTCATAATTATTATAAGTTGTAAGTTTTAAAATAGAAGTAATGCAATTTCTCAATAAATTAACATTATCTTTATTTGGAATTAAAATAGAAACCTTAGGTTGTCCAATTATATCAAATTTTATCTTATAAATTCCTGGTACATCTTGTCCATATTCTACTTTACCATTTCTTCCAATTCTTTTTAAATGTTCCTCTATAACTTTTATACCTGCTTCATATGCATACGGCTTACTATCAGCCACATTTGCAGTAGAGGATTTATGAACTCTCCAATGATATAAAATTTTTGAAATATGTACAATTTTATTTGTATTTTCAGTTATTCTTAAAACAAAATCAAAATCTTGTGCTCCATTAAATTTAGAATTTAACAATCCTATTTTATTTATTAAAGTTTTTCTTACAACTACAAAATGAGTAATATAATTATTACATTCTAATGTTTCAGGCGAAAAATCTGGTTTAAAATAAGGCTCAAATCTTTCTCCAGTTTCATCAATTTTATCTTCATCTGTATAAATAAAATCAACATCCACATTCTTATTTATACAATTAACTATTTCATATAATGAATCTAAAGATAATAAATCATCATGATCTAGAAATCCTATAAATTCACCAGTAGCTAATTTTATAGCTTCGTTCGTATTTTCAGATATTCCTTTATTGCAATTTAAAAATTTATATACAACTCTATTATCATCTTGAAAATATTTTTTTAAATTCTTATTCTCAATTTCACTTCCGATCGGCTAAAATTAGTTCCCAATTGCAATATGTTTGACCTTGAATTGAATTAATTAATTCTTTAAAAAATATTTCAGGAGTATTATACATTGGAACAACTATACTGATTTTAGGTTCATATTCAAACTTATGTTGCTTTTGATTTTCGATTATCTCTTCTGTTAATTCATTTTTTTCCATCCAAATTTTATATTGTTCTTGATTAGATTTTCTATTTTCTTTAATATGGAACAACCTTTTTAAGACCTTTTTTAAAGTTGCAAAAAGGCCATATCTTCTTAAATAATATTTAATTTTATTAATATTATCTCTTATATTCATAGATTTCTTCCAATACCTTACTCATATAATCACCTTAAACTGGTTTTATTTATTCTTTAATTTTATAAATTAGATTTATTATTTTTTTAATTTTTTAAACTAAATTTATTATTTTTTAACTTTTAAACTAAATTTATTATTTTTTAACTTTTAAACTAAATTTATTATTTTTTTTACTTCATAAACTATCATTATTATTCTTTAACTTTTTTCGATTTTTTTCTAATTATCTCCTCTTCGCCATAATAATTAACTTTAATATTTTTCATATGATAAACTTCTGTATCTAGACTTAAATTAATATTATAATATGGATCACCACTATCTAAAATTTCCGGCCATCTTTGTTCAAACCTACTCATTTCACCTTGAAATCTTTTAATTTTAGCAGGGGTGTTTTCTTGTCCTCTTGATTTAGACTCATAATGCCAAAATTCGACAAATGGATTATAAACAATTAAAAGTCCTTTTTCTCTTATTTTTAAACAAAAATCTACATCATTAAAAGCAACAGCTAAATTTTCGTCCATCCAACCAACTTCTTCATAAATTGCTTTAGTAGTCATTATACAAGCAGCTGTTACAGCACTTAAATTTTCAATCATAGATTCTTTAGCAAAGTAACCATGTCCATTTTTAGGAATACTCTTAAATCTATTACCAGCAATTCCACCAATACCAACAATTATGCCAGCATGTTGTATTGTTTCATCAGGAAAATACAATTTAACACCAACCGCACCAACATCTTCTCTTTGGGCAAATCCTAACATTAGTTCAAGCCAATTAGGAGTTATTAATTCTGTATCATTATTTAATTGAACTATATATTCTCCATCAGAATTTCTTACACCAAAATTTATAACAGCAGAATAATTAAAACCAGGTTTCACTTGTCTACTATTTTTAGAAGTATATTCTAAACTACATTCAGAATCACTATTTATTATTTTTCCTGTATTATAATTTACTATTTTAATTTTATCATTTTTAATCAATTCTTTATAATACTCAAATATTTCTTCCGTTTCACTATTATTTTCAACAATAACAATTTCATAATTTGAATATGTTGATTTATCTAATATTGAATTTATAGCAACTTCTAAAATTTCTTTTCCATCTTTATTTGGAATAACTATTGAAACTTTAGGTTCTCCTTTTACCTTGTAATCAATTCTATAGATTCCTTCTATACAGCCAGGAGAAACTTCTCCTTCTAGTCCAACTCTTTTCAAATGATCTTCTATTACTTTTTTTCCTGCTTCAAATGCATAGTTTTTAGCATGACTATTTAATTTAGCAGTAGATTCATTATGTACTCTCCAATGATATAAAATTTTTGGAATATGAGT
>CANQEK010000107.1 GCA_947594985.1 uncultured Clostridia bacterium | reverse complement strand
TATACAGGAGGTTTTAACTTACAAATTGCTTATTCTACAGGATATACAGCAGGAAGAGACAACTATTAAAGGAGATATATGATGTTTAAAACTATTTCTAAAGATTCTACTGCTGAAATTGTCGAAAAAAAATCAAGATTTATAGCTAATGTTTTTTATGTAGAAAGTATTGAAGAGGCAGAGAAAAAAATAAAACAAATTAAGAAAAAATATTTTGATGCTAAACACAATTGTTTTGCATATAGTATTTATTCTGAAAACGGAAATATTTGTAGATGTAGTGATGATGGAGAGCCATCAGGAACAGCAGGAGCACCTATGTTAAATATTATTACTTCTAATGAATTAACAAATGTATTAGTTATAGTAACAAGATATTTTGGAGGTGTACTTTTAGGCACAGGAGGCCTTGTAAGAGCTTATACATCAGTATTTCAAGAATCTTTAAAAAAAGTTAATGTTATAACTAAAGTGAGTGGGCTTGAAGTAATTTTAAAAGTATATTATCAAGATTTAGAAAAAATTAAATATTATTTAAGACAAAGTAAGGTTGAAATAATAGATATTAATTATAATGAGAATATTGAATTAAATATAAATATAAGTAAAGAAGAATATGATAAATTGTTGAAAAATCTTAAAAATCTTAATTTTAAAATTATTGAATCTTATGTTTTAAAAGAAAAAAGTATAAATTATTATATGTAGTTTGTCGAATTTTGTAGAATACTGAGACACGAAAGTATTGAAAAATGAAGAAAAAATCATTGCATAAAATTTTTTTAAGTAATATAATTCGTTTTGTAAATATTTACACATTAAAAAAAGGAGGAATTATTTTGAAAGAAAAAATCAAAATACTTATTGCAGATGACAATATAGATTTTGTTTCTACATTAATTACATACTTCTCAACACAAGAAGATGTAGAAATAATCGCAACTGCAAAAGATGGACAAGAAGCATATAACAAAATTATAAATGAGAAACCAGATGTTGCATTATTAGATGTAATTATGCCACATTTAGATGGATTAGGTGTATTAGAAAAATTAGTAACATCAAATGTTGATTTGCCAATTTGTATAATGTTGTCAGCTGTTGGACAAGATAATGTTACAGCTCAAGCAATTAATCTAGGAGCTAAATATTATATTTTAAAACCTTTTAAAATGGATGTTTTAATGAAAAGAATTAGAGAATTAGTAAATAAACCAGAACAAAAGCAACCAATACACATACTTAATACTAAAGAATCTAAAACTAATTATGTAGATATTAATAATCAAGCTAGTAAAGAAGAAATATTAGAAATAAAAGTTACAAATATCATCCATGAAATTGGAGTACCAGCACATATAAAAGGATATCAATATTTGAGAGATGGGATTATAATGGTTGTTAATAATATTGAAGTTATTAATCAAATTACAAAACAACTTTATCCTGATTTAGCTAAAAAATATAAAACAACACCATCAAGAGTTGAAAGAGCAATTAGACATGCTATTGAAGTGGCTTGGAATAGAGGTCAAATAGAAACCGTTGAAAGTATATTTGGATATACTGTAAATTCAAATAAAGGAAAACCAACTAATTCAGAGTTTATAGCTATGATTGCAGATAAACTTAGATTAGATTTGAAAAGTGCATAGAATTAATAAATTGAATTTAAATTTATTTATTGTTTAAAATTGTTTAAAATAAAAAAACTCCAAATATTTTGGAGTTTTTTTATCTTTCATCTCTATCATCATTATCATCTCTATCATTATTATGATTACGTTCTTTATCAATAATTTCGCAAAATTCTTTCCATTTTAACTCACGAAATAACGCTAACTGTTTATAAAGCCAAACAAAATAATTGAAATTATTTTGAAATAGTTTAATAAAAATCTATATTGCTTGTAAAAATAAATAATGATATAATTTTAAAAAATTTAAAAGGGGGGATATTATGCCAATACACAATGAAGCCAAATTAGATGAAATAGCAAAAACAGTAATAATGCCTGGAGATCCAATGAGAGCAAAATATATAGCTGAGAATTTTTTAGAAGAATATAAATTAGTAAATAAGTTGAGAGGAATGTATGCATATACAGGAAAATACAAAGAAAAAGAAATAACTGTAATGGCATCAGGGATGGGAATGCCAAGTATGGGAATTTATGCGTATGAGCTTTATAAATTTTATAATGTAGAAAATATAATAAGAATAGGATCTTGTGGAGGATATTCAAAAGATTTGAAAATATTAGATATAATATTAGTTGATAATGCGTATACAGAGGCAAATTTCGCCAAAAGTATGTCTAATCTTGATATACATATAGTAAAGTCATCTGAAAAAATAAATTGTATAATAGAAGAAACAGCTAAGAATTTAAGTATTAATTATGTAAAAGGAAATGTCACATGTACTGAACATTTTGATCAATATGTATGTGACCCAATGATATTTGTAAATAAACTACCAAAAGAATATAATATTTTAGCAGCTGAGATGGAAAGTTTTGCATTACTATATACTGCAAAATATTTTGAAAAATCTGCTTCTTGTATATTAACAGTTTCAGATTCAATTTGTGAAAAAAAAGAATTAACTCCAGAACAAAGAGAAAATTCTATGAATGAAATGATTAGGCTTGCTTTGGAAAGTTCTATAAAAGTATAATGAAGTTCTAATAGGAGGTTAAAAATGCAATCTTTAAAGGAATTATTTAAAATAGGTAATGGACCATCTAGTTCTCATACTATGGGACCTAAACGAGCTGTTGAATTTTTTAAAAACACTTATCCATATGCTAAAAAATTCAAGGTTATACTATATGGTTCACTAGCTTTAACTGGAAAAGGGCATTTAACAGACTATATAATTTATCAAACATTACAAGGTTATGAAACTGATATTGAGTTTAATACAGAATATGAATGTGATGTACATCCAAACACATTTGATATACTTGCATATGATGATAGGGGTGAAATTATTGATAAATGGAGAATATATTCTGTAGGTGGTGGAACATATATAATTGATGGAAAAGAAAAAAAATATGTGGATGATATATATAAACAAAATACTTGGAAAGAAATATATGAATATTGTGAAAATAATAATTATGATTTATATCAATATGTTTGTATAGTAGAAGGAGATTCAATACATAGTTTTTTAAAAGAAGTCTGGGAAAGTATGAAAAAAACTATCAAAAAAGGTTTATCATCTGAAGGAGTTTTGTATGGTAAATTAAATTTGGACAAAAGGGCTAAAATGCTTTTTGAAAAAAAGATTGAAAATGAAGATGAAGTCACAAAGCAAAATAGGCTTGTAAGTGCATATGCTTATGCAACAAGTGAGGAAAATGCCAGTGGAGGAACAATAGTAACAGCTCCAACTTGTGGAGCATCAGGAGTTTTACCAGCAGTTTTATATTATATGCAAGAAAAATTTAATTTTGATGATGAAATAATTATAAAATCGTTAGCAGTAGCTGGAATAATTGGAAATCTTGTAAAAACTAATGCAACAATAAGTGGTGCAGAATGTGGTTGTCAAGCAGAAATAGGTACAGCTTGTTCAATGGCAGCAGCAGCAGCTACATATTTGCAGAATGGAAACATGAAAAAAATAGAATATTCGGCAGAAATAGGTATGGAACATCATCTTGGATTAACTTGTGATCCTATATATGGATATGTGCAAATTCCTTGTATAGAAAGAAATGCAATTGCTGCTATGAGAGCTCTTGAAGCTAGCTCTTTAGCGTTATTATTAAATGAAAGAAAAATTTCTTTTGATGTAGTAGTAGAAACTATGTATGAAACAGGAAAAGATTTACAAAGTCATTATAGAGAAACAAGTAAAGGTGGATTAGCTAAAAAGTATTGTAGAAATAAATATTATAATATAGAAATGGAAGAATAAAAGTAAATTAATTTATAATTTTAGCAAACACAGTACCTTGATATAATGTAAAAAAATTTAACTTAAATGTTGTATTACAATTGATGTGAAACAAAATTAAAAATTAAATAGAAAAAGTGATTTAAATCATATATAATTGAGTTG
>CANQEK010000106.1 GCA_947594985.1 uncultured Clostridia bacterium | reverse complement strand
GAAATAGGAAAAGAAAATGGAGTACCATATGAAGATGACTTATATTTAGATATAGTAGTATCACCTGATGGAAAAATTACATTATTAGATGAAGAAGAGCTTAAAGATGCGTTAAAAAAATTTGAAATCACTAAAGAAGAATATGATATGGCTTATAAACAATCCAATAATTTACTATTACTATTAGAAAAAAATAAAGAAAAATTAAATGATTTTACAAATAAATATTTAAGTTTTTTTGAAAATTAAATTTTAATTAAAAAAACTTGAAATTATAAAAAAAGCTGATATAATATTTAAGAAATTTTAATAATTTTAATAATAGGTTTTACCTATTAAAATTTTAGAAAGGACGAAAAAAATGTTAGAACGTAAAAAGTTAAAATGTGGAATTATTCCACATCCTCTTGAAGTTGAAGATCTTCGGCAAATCTATTTCTTGCTGACATATGCATGCAACAAAAATTGTCCGCATTGCATAGAGACTAATGTTCACTCTCAGAAGTTTATGAGTGAAAAAAGTTTTATTGCTGGTCTAGAACTTGCAAAAGAGCTTGATTTTAAAACTATTTACCTTCACGGAGGAGAACCTACACTCCACAGCGATATTGTAAAATATGCGAAACTAGCAAAACTTCAAGGTTTTTATGTAAATATGTTCACAAATGGGGTTTTGAAAGATGTTATCGCACAACTAGATGGAATAGTTGATGAAATTAGATTTTCATATGAACCTGGTCTTGATTTTATGTTTCAACATCAGGTAGCATGGATGTCACGAATTAAGTTGTATATTTTAGCAACAACTCTCAGCTATCCAACAAAAGATAGTTTAATGAACGTTATACATAAAGCACTCGATTTAGGTATGGCTGTAAAAGTTAGAACACTAAATCCTATTAATCCATATTCTTATAAATATCAGTTTGTACCTTATTTACATAGACCTCTTCTCAAATTACCTGAACATCAAATATTTTGTGATGGAAATAAAGCTGCTTATAGAATGGATAAGGGTATTGTTGTTAGACTAGGTAATATGCAATTAAATCCTGGTCACTTAAAATACAGTATTGATCCTGATGGTGTTCTACATTCTCGTTTTACACACTCAAACAAACATTTAATTGTTCCTCAAGAAGAAATCGAAAAAGAAAAAATATTGTTTGAACCATTGATTGAAAGGTTACGGAAGCTCTAACATGTTAATTGTCCAAATCCTATAACTTCTAATGAAGTTATAGGATTTTATTATTTTTTATTATTTGTATAGGATAATTTACAAACCGATACCACATGGCTGGGGAGTTTATCCTCAAGCTGCCGCTGGATTTCCTTATACTGCAGCAAGTATGGCTGTTAAAGGTGATCCTGTTGCAGACTTAACAGAAGATTTAGCAGCAGAGCAAAAAGCTCGTGCAACTTATGAAAAATTAATTGATTTATGTAAAGATGATGCCGCAGTAGTAGATGTTCTAAGATATTTAAGAGAACGTGAAGTTGTTCATTTTCAAAGATTTGGTGAAGCTTTAAATGGAGTTCAAGAAAAACTACGTCAAAAGAATTATTATTTCAATAATGGAAGAAACAATAATAACTTAAATAATATAAATACAAACAATAATTTTAACAACATGAGCTATAATAACAACAATTTTAATAATAATAATAATAATAGTAGATGTAATTGTAATAATAGATAATCTACAAAAGAAAAGACTATTGACAAAAATTTTATAACTTTATCAACAGTCTGAAAGCCCTATAGATTTTCTATAGGGCTTAATTTATATCTATTATATTTAATACTATTTTCATTTATTTATATACTTTAAATTTATATATTGAAACATACTATACTTATTAAAGTTTTATTATACATTAACATTTTTCATAAGAATTTCTTAATATATATTTAATGATTTCTTAAAACTTTTTTTTATAATTTCTTATATAATAAGCTAAAAGGAGTAATAAACATGAAGAAAAAGAAAAAATTAAATTTTAAGAGATTTTTAATATTAATTTTACTTTTTTTATTTATAAAAAATAATATACCTAATAACTTATCAAAAAAATTTAACAAAGTAATTTCTAAAAACATAAACAACTCTGAATATATGACTATAAAAGAAGATTACAATAAAAATTATCCAGGTATTGGTCAAAAAAAAATTAATAATCAAGATGGATATTTTACTACATTCACAACCATTAAAAATAATCAAAAAACATATTTTGAATATAAACAAAATGGAAATTCATCATGGAGAAATAATAAATACTGGGGTGGTACAATGTGTGATAATGGTTGTGGAATTACTGCCATGTCAATTATATTAAGTGGCTATAATATAACATATACACCTGAAAATCTTAGACAAAAATACTATCCAGTTTTAAATTATGAAAAAATATCTAATGAATTATCAGAAACGTTTGGAATTAAAAACACAGATTTTTATTTTGATAGTGTTCATCTTTCCAACGATAAACTAGAAGAACATTTAAAAACTAATAGGCCTATTTTAATATGTGTTTGGAATAAGCCCCATGAAAATCGTTGGACAAACAGTTCGCATTATATGGTATTACTTGCAACTGATGGTGAAGGAATGGTATATATTTCAAATCCAAATGGTCTCGAAAATAATAGTAAAAGTTCTGGATGGTATAAATTTGAAGAAGTGACTCCCTATATTGCAAAAGCATTATATATAGAAAGTTACAAATAATAAAATTTAATTTTTTTCTTATTTTTTATTATCTTAAATCAAAATATTTCTCATAACTAACTAAAACTGTTTTATTATAGAATATCAATTATAATTTTAATAGTCTTATGAATTTTATTGTTATTTTATACTATTAGTGATAAAATATAAAAAAAAGAAGGAGAATATTAGTTTTTTAACTAATTTAAATTATAAAATATGGGGTTAACTAATTACAATAAATTTCAAAAAATAATAAACTTTTTACAAAAATACGGATTAATTTTTATTTCTATAATTGTTGGAATTATAGGAATGTTATCAATTTTTATAACAGCATATTTTAATACAACCTTTTACCATGCTGATGAAAAAACCTTTTTTAAATTTAGTAATGGTATAATTGAAATATTAGTTTCTATTATTTCTATTTTAATTTTAGCAATAATATGCAAAAAAATCATAAAAAAAATACCATCCAAATTTCTGCTTATACCTTTATTAATACTTGATATTGCAATATTTTTCTATTGGATAAACGCTTTAAAACTAAGTCCTGAATATGATCAATATTTAATTAACGATATGGCTATAACTTTTTTAAATGGTAATATTTCAAAATATTTAAATGTAGCACAATATTTATTTTTATATCCATACCAATTTGGAATAACTCTTTTTGTTTCAGCAATTTATAAAATATTTGGAGAAAATTATTTATATATTCAATATATTAATGTAATTTGTTCAGTTCTTAATATAATAATATTATTTTTAATATCAAAAATAATATTTAATGATGAAAAAATTCAAAAAATTCTAGTTTTCTTATTAGGTATATTTTCATTATATTGGATGTTTTTTAATGTTCACTTTTATGGAAACATTATTGGTTTAACATTTGCACTTATAGCCGTCTTGTTTACAATATTATATTTAAAAAACAATAAAATATATAATTTATTATTTGTTGGATTGTCTATAGCACTATCAATTATATTAAAATCAAATTACAATATTTTTTTATGTGGAATCATACTAATTTTAATTTTAGATATTATAAGAAAATGGAAAATAAAAACATTCGTAATAATACCTATATTTTTAATTGGATATCTCTTTATAAATTTAGGATATTCCGCTTTATTAAAATACAAATATAATATTAATCTACCTAAAGGAGTTCCAATGATATCTTATGTATATATGGGAATGGCTCCACCCACTTTCTTATCTCCTGGATGGTATACAGGTGACCAAACTAATATATATATAGCAAATAACTATGATGTAGAAAAGGCAACAAAAGCTAGTTATGAATTAATTGGAAAAAGATTACAATATTTCTTTAATAACCCAAAAGAATTTT
>CANQEK010000105.1 GCA_947594985.1 uncultured Clostridia bacterium | reverse complement strand
CAGAAGTTTATGTTCTAACAAAAGAAGAAGGTGGAAGACATACACCATTCTTTAATGGATATAGACCACAATTCTATTTCAGAACAACAGATGTTACAGGTGTTATTGATTTACCAGCAGGTGTTGAAATGGTAATGCCAGGTGACAATGTTTCTATGACAATCGAATTAATTACACCAATTGCTATTGAAAAAGGATTAAGATTTGCAATTCGTGAAGGTGGAAGAACAGTAGGTTCTGGTGTTGTATCAGAAATTATTGCTTAAAATATTAAAAAATAAGGTGTTTCAGAATTTTTTGAAACACCTATTTTTTTATTTAGCTAAATTTTAACAAATTAGGATACTAAAATATAAACATACATCATAGATTATACAATATAAAATATAAAATATAAAATATAATCATGCATCATAGATTATAAAATATAGAATATAAATCATAGAATATAAAATGTAAAAGATATAGAAAATACAATATAATAACCTACGTTATACAAAAACAGAATTATTGGTCAAATTATAAAAAAACTATTGATTTTTTTTTACAAAAAAATTAAAATATTAATGTCTAATTTAAAATAATTTGGAGGTATCAACTTGAAAATATTATTAGATGCTATGGGAGGCGATAATGCACCTGATGCAGTCATTAAAGGAGCAATAAGAGTTGCAAATGAAATTGAATCAAAAATAATTCTAATAGGAAATGAAGAAGTAATTAATTCTAAAATTAAAGAATTTTATGGTAAAGATAAAATATCAGATATAACAAATAAAATATCAATTAAACATACAACAGAACAAATTGAAATGGAAGATACTCCAACTGTTGCTATAAAACAAAAAAAGGATTCCTCAATGGTAGTAGGTTTTAAAATGCTTAAAGAAGGAGAAGGTGATGTTTTTATATCAGCTGGAAATTCAGGAGCATTGTTAACAGGTGCTACACTATTAGTTGGAAGAATAAAAGGGATTGATAGACCTGCAATAGCGCCTATGTTACCTGCATATAAAAAAAGTTTTATGTTAATGGATGCTGGAGCTAATACAAATTGTAAACCTATTAATTTAGTTCAATTCGCACAAATATCAACGATATATTTAAAAAATACTTTTGGTATTGAAAATCCAAAAATAGGGTTATTAAATATAGGAACAGAAGAAACCAAAGGAAATGATTTAGTAAAAGAGACATATAATTTATTAAAAGAGCATAGTAAAGAATATGGAGTGAATTTTATAGGAAATGTAGAAGGTCGTGATTGTTTTTCTGGAGAAGTTGATGCTGTTATAACAGATGGATTTACTGGTAATGTGTTTTTAAAAACAACAGAAGGTATTGGAAAACTTGTAAAAAGAAATCTAACAGAAAGTTTAAAAAGAAATGTATTTACAACATTAGGAGCTATACCTTGTATGCCTGCTATAAAAAGATTTTCAAAAACTATGGATTACAAAGAATATGGTGGAGCTTTATTTTTAGGGGTAAAAAAGCCTGTAGTAAAAGCACATGGTAGTAGTGATGAATATTTATTTTACTTTACTTTAAAACAAGCAGAAAATTTTGTTAAAAGTAAAGCTGTTGAGAAGATGAAGGACGAATTTGAAAAATAATAAAAAATACTTGACATTTTTATTAACATATAATAAAACTAGATTATAAAAATTTAGTAACTAAAAAAAGGAGGTGTAACTTTATGAATACAGAAGACGTATTTGAGAAAGTAAAAGCAATAATTGTTGAACAATTAGGAGTTACTGAAAACTCAGTAGAAATGGAATCATCATTTATAGATGATTTAGGAGCAGATTCTTTAGATATAGTTGAATTAGTTATGGCTTTAGAAGAAGAATTTGATATGGAGATTCCAGATTCTGATGCTGAAAAAGTAGTTACAGTTGGAGATGTTGTTGAATATATCAAAGAAAATGTACAATAAAAGATAAAAGATTGAAAGGTTTGATACCTTTCTTTTTTTTGTAAAATAGTATATAAAATTAAGACTATTACAATAAGATTTCAATTTAATGTATTTTCTATAAATGTATTGTAAATTTAGATGAAAACATATAAAATATATCAAAGAAATGTTACGGAGGTATTAATTTGTTAGAAAAATTTCAAGAAAATATAGGATACAAATTTAAAAATATAGAACTTCTAAAAACAGCACTTACTCATTCATCTTATGCTTATGAAAATAGCGTAAAAAGCTATGAAAGATTAGAATATTTAGGTGACAGTATTTTAGAATTTATAAGTAGTAAATATTTATTTGAAAATTTTGAAAATTTATCAGAAGGAGAGATGACTAAAGTTAGAGCTTATGCAGTATGTGAAGATAATTTATATAAAATAGCTTTAAAGCATAATTTTAGTGATTTCTTATATCTTGGTAAAAGTGAAAAATCAGCTCATACAAATAAAAAAGCAATATTAGCAGATACAGTAGAAGCTGTTATAGCAGCAATATATTTAGATTCTGGAAATATAGAATTATCTCAAAAATTTATTCTCGAAAATATTGTAGATGCTATTAAATATGCTAGTGAAAATGTAGGTGTTAAAGATTATAAAACTGTATTACAAGAAATGTTACAAGTTCATGGAGAAGTACAAATAAAATATAATATACTAAAGGAAGAAGGTCCAGATCATGATAAGACTTTTACAGTAGAAGTAGAATGTAATGGAAAGAAACTTGCTATTGGAAGTGGAAGAAGTAAGAAAAACGCTGAAATGGAAGCTGCGAGAAAAGCAATAAACTTAATAAGTCAGGAGGTGTAGAATGAAAAAAAATTATATAATTCCAATATTTGTGCCACATTTAGGTTGTCCTAACGATTGTACATTTTGCAATCAGAAGAAAATTAGTGGACAAATGAAGAATGTGACTGAAAATGATGTAAAGGACACAATAGAATTTTATTTAAGTAATTTTAAAGAAAAAAATAGCTATATTGAAGTTGCATTTTATGGTGGAAGTTTTACAGGAATTGATATAGAATTACAAGAAAAACTTCTACAATCAGCATATGATTACATAAAAGAAAAAAAGATTAATGGAATAAGAATTTCTACAAGACCTGATTATATTAATAGAAAAATATTAAAAATGTTAAAAAAATATAAAGTAAAAACAATAGAGTTAGGTGTTCAATCAACAAATGATTATATTTTAGAGAAATGTAAAAGAGGTCATACATATAATGATGTTGTAAAAGCATCAAAACTTATAAGAAGATATGGTTTTAAATTAGGACATCAAATGATGATTGGACTTCCAGAAAGTACTGAACAGGATGATATAGATACAGCAAAAGCATTAATTAAATTAAAACCTAAGATGGTAAGAATTTATCCAGTACTTGTAATAAAAGATACAGAACTCGAAAAACAATATAAAAATGGAGAATATGAGCCATTAACGTTAAATCAAGCTGTTGAAAGATGTAAAGCTTTATGTTATTTATTTGGAAAAAAGAAGATAAAAGTAATAAGGATAGGACTTCAAAATACTGAAACAATCTGTTCGCCTTCCAATATAAATAGTGAAGTTGTTGCTGGTCCATATCATGAAACATTTAGACAACTTGTAGAGTCTTCAATATATTATGATACAATAGTTAGTAAAATAAAAAAATTTAATTCTAAAGTTAAAGAAGTTGAAATAATTGTTAATCCTCAATGTGTAAATAATGTCATTGGCTATAAAAAAGAAAACATATTAAAGCTTAAAGAAATGTATGATGTTGATGTTGTTATTAAACAAGATATAAAACATACACCAGATGTAATTGATGTTATTGTTACAAAAAAATATAAAGATTTTTTAGACGATAAAGAAAAAGTAAAAAAATAGTATAAAAAAACTAAAAACATTGATACTAGTAGTATGAAAGTTTTTAGTTTTTTTTATGATGCGATACTAATAGTAATTGGATGTATATTAGCTGCGTTTGGAACAAGTTGTTTTTTATTGCCTAACCAGTTATCAAGTGGCGGTTTTGCTGGAATAGCAACTATAATATATTATTTTTTTAATATACCATTAGGAACGACAATTATAGCTTTATTGTTATCAAAATCTAATAAAGATGTATTTGCAAAC
>CANQEK010000104.1 GCA_947594985.1 uncultured Clostridia bacterium | reverse complement strand
CTACAAATAGACCAGAAATGCTTGATAAAGCTCTATTAAGACCTGGAAGATTTGACAGACAAATTACTATTCCGGCTCCAGACTTAAATGGTAGAGAGGCAATATTAAAATTACACAGTAAAAATAAAAAATTTGCAAGTGATGTTGATTTTAAATCAATAGCAGGAGATACAGCAGGTTTTACAGGTGCAGAACTTGCAAATGTATTAAATGAAGCAGCTATTATTGCTACAAGAACAAAGCATAAAGAAATACAAAATATTGATATAGAAAATGCTGTTAAGAAAATAACTGTTGGACTAGAAAAAACAAATAGGGTAGTATCAGAAAAAGATAAAAGATTAACTGCTTATCATGAAGCAGGTCATGCTGTTGTGAGTAAATTTTTACCAACACAAACTAATGTAAAAGAGGTTTCTATAATACCTAGAGGACTAGCTGGTGGATATACTATGTACAAAACAAATGAAGATAAGTACTATATATCTAAAACTGAACTTCTTGAAAAAATGGTGGCATTAATGGGAGGTAGAGCAGCTGAAAAAATTGCTTTAAATGAAATTTCAACAGGAGCAAGTAATGATATAGAAGTTGCTACAGGAATAGCAAGAGATATGCTTACTGTTTATGGAATGGATGATAAATTAGGACCAATTTCTTTAAAAGTTGATGATCCTTATGAATTACAAATTTTTGGAGAAAAAGTTATAGATGAGGTTGGAAACCAAATACAAATCCTTATAGATAATGCTTATACTACAGCACAAAAAATTCTTTCAGATAATATAGATATATTAGATAAAGTTGCGTTAAGATTGATTGAAAAAGAAAAAATTACAAGTGAAGAATTTGAAGAGTTCTTTAAATAAAATTTTTTGTAATTAAATAAGATTATATAATTTTACTAAAATATTGTGAAAAATAAAAAATCGGACAATTATAGAAATATTATTGTCCGATTTTTTTGTATTAACTGTTAAAATTATTAAGTTTGAATTCTTTTTTATTTAGATAGCTTAAAATTCCACTATCTGTTTTGAAATTAAATTTTAAAGAATAGTTATATAGTTCTTGAGTGCTAACTCCAAAACTTTTATTAATTTTATTTATTCCATATTTACCATCACCGATAATAGGACAGCCAATGTGTGATAAATGAGCACGTATTTGATGGGTTTTGCCTGTATGAAGAGTAATGTTTAAAAAAGCTATGTTATTTTTTATATCTTTTTTTATAATTGTATATTCAGTAATTATTTTTTGATAATCTTTTTTTGGAATATTAGAAATATATACAATACTTTTTTTACTATCTTTGAAAAGATATGCTTCTAAAATATCATGTTCTTTGTTTGGGATTCCATATGTTTTTGCAATATAATGTTTTTCTATTTCTCTATTTTTAAATTTTTCTAATAATATATTTAAAGATATTTCATTTTTAGCAAACAAAACTAATCCTTTTGTATTTCTATCAATTCTATGACATGGAGTTAACTTATTTCCATATTTAGATTTTAAAATCGAAGTAAGAGTAATAGAATTTGATTTATTTTCTGTTACAGATAGCTTATCTGGTTTATTTACAATTAAAATGTTATCATCATTATAAATTATTTCAATATCAAAATTGTTTTTTCCTAAAAGATATTCATCAGTAATGTATATTGTAATTTCATCATTTTCAAATACTAAAGTATCTTCTGTTACTTTAATGTTGTTAATTCTTATATCCTTTTTTCGTAAAGCTTTAAATAAAGTATTCTTATTTAAATTTGGAAAAGAATTTAATATAAAGTTACTTAATTTTTTATTATTATATTTTTTATCTACTATTATTTTTCTCATATTAATTTATATAATTCCTTTTATTTAATTATTTTGAGATGACAAATTTTTTGCTATAGCAGGATATACAAAGTTAAGAGGAAGAACTAACACAAGCAAATATACATATCTTAGAGCAGATCCCATAGGAGTAGAAATCATTATAGTTCCCCAAAGTAATATAGAAGGAAGATATCCAAGTAAAAACTTTTTTTCTGATATTCTAAATGTAATTAACATACTAATACAAGTAATCCAAAAGAAGAATCCACCACTATAATAAGATATAGCTAGAAAATCATTTCTAAAAGAATTAGTAGTATAATCTGCTATTAAATCTTTATTTTGAATTTTATTATTAAGAGTTTCCCAAATTATAGGAGAGGCATAAGCTTCTTCACCTCTTACATTAAATGTCCAAAAGCCAGAAGTCTGTAATAAATATGCTCTTATATATTCACCAGGATTTTGGATAAGCAATTCAAACCATAATTTAAAGTATTCAGATTTATGGTCTTCAAAATATTGTTCATTAAATTGTGAGTCCCATTTTACGGAATCTACAATTAGTGCACGATAATTCTTTTTAATTATTTCTTTTGGAAGAATTTTTTCAATCATTTCCATTTGTTCATTTGTAATATTTCCATCTGTTGCTACAACCCTAGCAATTTGTTGAACAGGAATACTAACACTTTTCTCTGTTAAAGTAGTACCTGTTATACCTAAAAAAGTATATAAGTTTTGAATTATTAAGAACAATATAATTGTTATAATTGAAAATATAAAAAAAGCTTTAATATGTTCTACTTTTTCTTTTTTAATAATGTTAGGAAAATATATAATTAATAAGAAGAATAAAGTAGCACTAGCAATATATAATCCATTATTTCTTAAAAGCATTGATAACAATGCAAAAATATTAAATTTTATTATATTAGAGGTTTTTATTTTTTTATTTTTTAAATCTATTATGAGCTCAATTAGAGTTATTACATATAAAAATAATGCTAATGAAAATGGTGTATCTTTCCAAATTGATATACTATATAATGGATATAAATCAAAAGTTGCAAAGAAAAATGTTATAAAAGCAACAATAATAGGATTAACTTTTTTATTTAATAACCAATAAATAAAATATACTATACATGATATCATTATAATAACTTGCAAAAAAGTAAATACTCCGAACCCAGTATATAAATTTGGAAGAAATACTTTAACAATATTTAATAATAAAGTATATAATACAGGTTGTTGAGTGGTAAATTCTTCTTCACCTGTTAGCATTTGAAGTGACGTCCAAGTATCAATGTATACTCCACCAGGAAAGAAAGTTAAATAATATGCTAAATATATAATAAGTAGAAATATAAAGGCAACTATACAAAAAATTTTCTTCTTATTATATTCTTCTTTCAAAATTATAATTGAATATAATTTTTTGTAATTCTTTTCTATTAAAGTAAGTAATAAATATATTAATGGAATTATTAATAAAAGTATTTTAAATTCAGAAAAAAATACTAAATCCATATAATTTTCATCATATACCATTCCTAAAAATACTATTTTATTCATATAGAATAAAGCAAAAGAAAAGATTATTGAGAATAATAATCTTGAAAAAGATATTTTGGATAAAAATTTTTTCATAATATAATATACCTCCATAAAGTAAAAATATCTTAGAAATATCTAAATAATACTTATACATTATAACATTAAAAAAAATCAGTATCAATATTACTAATAACTAAATTTTAAAAATACTTGAAAAGTATCTATAATTGTGATACAATCCCAAAAGGTTAAAGTAAGAATTGATTATAAACACTAGGATAGTGTTATAAATAAAGGAGGTTTTATATGAGAGATTATTTAGAAATTGAGGATGTAAAAGCTTTAGAAATCTTAGATTCAAGAGGAAATCCAACAGTACAAGTAGAAGTATTAGCAGGAGGATATAGTGGTATTGCAATGGTTCCATCTGGAGCATCAACTGGAAGTTTTGAAGCAGTTGAATTAAGAGATGGTGATCCTTCTAGATATTTAGGAAAAGGTGTTTTAAAAGCTGTAGAAAATGTAAATACAGTAATAGCAGATAAAATAATAGGAATGAATGTCTATGATCAAGTAACTTTAGATAAAACTTTAATAGAACTTGATGGTACAGATAACAAAGCAAGACTAGGTGCTAATGCAACTTTAGGTGTTTCATTAGCAGTAGCAAAAGCAGCAGCAGCTTCTTTAGGAATGGAATTATACCAATATATTGGAGGAACAAATGCTAAAACATTACCTACTCCAATGATGAATATAATGAATGGTGGAAAACATG
>CANQEK010000103.1 GCA_947594985.1 uncultured Clostridia bacterium | reverse complement strand
GCTTTAAGAAAAGTTGATGAAGCTCAAGCAGCTTCTCTTGGAAAATATAATATACCAGGATTAATGTAATAAAATTTATATTGTAAAGGAAATAAACTTAAAATGTCATATTATTCACCTTCAATAGAAAAATTAATAGAGAGTTTTGAAAAATTACCAAGTATAGGGCATAAAACGGCACAAAGGTTAGCTTTTTATATGTTAGATTTGTCTTTAGAAGAAGCAGAAGAATTTACAAATGCTATTTTAAATGCGAAAAAAAATTTACACTTTTGTTCAAAATGTTTTAATATATCAGATACTGATCCATGTAATATATGTTCAAATCCTAAAAGAGATCAATCTATAATATGTGTAGTAGAAGATGTAAGAGATGTAATTGCTATGGAAAGAACCCATGAATTTAATGGAGTTTACCATGTTTTACATGGTTCAATATCTCCAATGAATGGTATTGGACCAGATGATATAAAAATTAAAGAATTATTAAATAGAATAATGAATGAAAATATAAAAGAAATAATACTTGCTACAAATCCAAGAGTTGAAGGTGAAGCAACATCAATGTATATTTCTAAAATAGTAAAACCGTTAGGAATTAAAACAACTAGAATTGCAAGAGGAATACCTGTTGGAGGAGATTTAGAATATACTGATGAAATTACATTAACAAAAGCCCTAGAAGGTAGAAGCGAAATATAACAATTATAAAAGTATAGAATTTTTTGTTAATTTTAAGAATATAATTAAATATAAAATTTTAGTTATATAGAAATTAAATAAGATTTTATAACAAAAATAATTTTATCTAATGTGTTTATTAATAAATTATTTAAAATATTTTATTAATAAAAGGCAGAATGGAGGTTTTATGCAAAATAATAAAAAAGTAGTAATATTAGGAGGAGGAACAGGAACATCATTTGTATTAAAAGGTTTAAAATATTTTCCAGTTGATATAACTGCTATTATTACAGTATCAGATGATGGTTCAAGTACTGGAAGATTAAGAAAGGAGTTTTCTACTCCTGCAGTAGGAGATATAAGAAAGGTCTTAAGTAATTTATCTACGTTACCAGACGAAGTTAGAGATGTAATGGAATACAGATTATCTACATATAGTGAACTTAATGGTCATGCTTTAGGAAATTTAATTTTAACCTCTTTAATAAGGGAAACGGGAAGCTTAAAAACAAGTATAGAATATTTAAGTAAAATACTTGATGTAAAACATAATGTTTTACCTTTATCAGAAGATTGTTTGACATTAATGGGAGAAACAGTTGATGGTGATATTATTGAGGGAGAAGAAGAAATAACAAAAGCAAACAAGAAATATAAAAAGTTTTTTTATAAAGAAAATCCTCATGTTTTACCTGAAGTATTTGATGCTATAAGAGATGCTGATTTAATAATATTAAGCATGGGAAGTTTATATACTAGTGTAATGCCACATATAATTTGTAAGGATGTTGTTCAAGCAATTAATAATGCTAAAGCAAAAGTAATGTACATAGCAAATGCAATGACTCAGCCTGGAGAGACAGATGGATTTGGAGTTAGTGATCATGTAAATGTTCTTGAAAAATATTTAGGAAAAGATGCAATAGATGTTGTTATAGCTAGTAATACTGTTATTCCAAAAGAAATGTTAGAAAAATATGAAATAGAAGAACAAAAAGATCAAGTTCCTATTGATTATGAAAATATAAAGAAAGCTAAATATGAATTAATTGAAGATGACTTGTTAACAACTACTGATGGAACAATTAGACATAATAGTCTGAAATTAAGTTCATTAATCTTTTCTTATTTAATGAGATAAAATAAATTAAACAAAATTTTATAAAATTGATAAAATGAAATTAGGCTTAGTATATTAATCAAATTTTCATAATTTTGAATAAAAAATAGAAATAAGTAAAATATATAAATATTTTTACTTATTTCTATTTTATTATATTTTTTAGCATTATTTGTATTGCTTTTTTATTTTTTCAATTTTTTTATTAATTTTTTTTAAAGACAAATTTGCAAAAAATCTATTTTTTTCTATAATCTTTTCTTTTTCATCAAGAAGTTTAATAATTTTTTCTCGATCTTCTTCTGAAAGATTATATAACAGTTTTGCTTTCATAATATTTTCTTTTACTAATTCTTCATAATCTTTTTTATCATTATATAAGCCCATAAATAACTCCATTTTTAATAAAATCTAATAAGTAACTATTTCGAAGTTGTATCCAATAAATAGTCCGCTTTCTAATACACCAGTTATTGATTTTATATCTTTTTCTAAATTATTTGTGATTTCATTAAATTTTACATCTAAAATAAAGTTTCCTGATTCTGTAATGATAGGACCATCTTTTGATATAGCTTTACGAATAGTTATTTCAGTTGCTCCTAATAAAATTAGTTTTTCTTTAACATAATTAATTGAATAAGGATAACATTCTATTGGTATTGCAAAGTTAGTTCCTAATTTTGATACTAATTTACTTTTATCGACTAATATATAAGTTATTGGTGAATTTGCAATATTTAATTTTTCTCTAAACATTGCTCCACCTCTACCTTTAATTAACCAATTGTCTTCATTAACTTCATCAGCACCGTCAAAACTCCAATCAGGTTTTTTATTTAATAAAGTAGTAGTTGGAATTTCTAGATAATTGCATAATAACTCAATTTCATATGATGTTGGAATAGCCGTGATTTTAATGTTCTCTTTTTTAATTTTCTCAGAAATAGCTAAAATTGTTAAATAAGAAGTTGAGCCAGATCCAAAGCCTATGACATCTTCATTTTTTACTTTATCAGCTAATTTTTTGGCAATTTTTTCTTTATCTTCTCTATTTAATATGTTATTAAATTCCATTTTTGAAATTATTTCTTTATTCCAATTCATTAAAATACATTCCTTCCTTATTTTGTTTTTTTACAATTTAAAATGAATTATCTAAATGTTGTTGCTTGAATTATATCATTATCTAAAAATATAGTAAATATAATATAAAAATTAAAATATAATTATAAAGTTATTTTAAATAATTATAAAAGTATATTTTATAATTATTTAAAATAGTCCATTATACCAATATATATACTCCAAGCAAGTTCATCTTGATAAGTATCTGATTTTAATAATTTTGTTTCTTCTGAATTAGAAAGAAATCCACATTCTACAATAACTAGAGGAATTTCTATATGTTTTGTTAAATATATTCCAGATATTGATTTAATTTTTCTTGAGTTATCTTTTTTCATAAAATAATTAAGACTAGTTTGAATATTTTCAGCTATATTTTTACTTTTTTCGTCATCATTTTTATAGAAGGTTTGCCATCCGCTATATTGTTGCTCAGAAATTTTATTCATATGTATTGAAACGAAAATTTCAGCATTTGATTTATTTGCTATATCAACACGATTTTTCATATCAGATATTTTTTGTTTTCTTATAGTATCTGCATTACTTTCATAAATACCATTTTCATCTGAACGAGTAAGTATAACTGTACAATTGGAAGCTTCTAATAAATTTTGTAATTTTAAAACTATATCTAGATTAAGTTCTGATTCAATTGTTCCATCATCACTACTTGCACCGTCCGATCAGGAAGTCCATGTCCAGCATCTAGTATAATTACGTGATTTGAAACAGGGGTTGATGAAACAGATTCTGTATCAAAATTATTGAATTGTAAACTATAAATGAAAATAGAAATAATAATGCTTAAATTTATAAATAATAATATTTTTTTATTTAAAATAATCATGATAATTATATTCCTTTCTAATTTTTTTTGATAATACATAAATTTCTAAAAATTTAATTTTTTTATCTTAAAATATTTTATGAATTAAAGAGATTTATATAACAAAAGAAATTAATATGTTTTGCATATTTTATAGAAAAGAGGAAAAAATACTTAAAAATAGCATAAGGGGAATTTTATGAAAAAAAATAAAAAATTAAACATGAATGGAACTCTTTTGGATAGAAATCAGTTTGCAAAACATATAGAAAAAGTAGCATCAGAACATAATATAAAAAGTTTTTCAAATAAAAATACGTATCCAATTTATAGGTTACAAGAAGATTATAATTTTATTTTAGAAACATATAATTTACTTACTAAACATTTAAAATTAGGTATTAGTATTCATGCAGCAGGTGAATGGATACTAATACCTAATTTTAAATGTTTAGTAAGTAAATTATATGTTT
>CANQEK010000102.1 GCA_947594985.1 uncultured Clostridia bacterium | reverse complement strand
GACTGTTTATATATAAATTAATTTCTTTATCAGGATCTTCTGATTCTAAAAATAGTAGTTGTGCAACTACTAAACTAGCTGATGTTGGATTTACATCTTCTGCTAAAAATATTATTCTATCTTTTAATAATCTTGAGAAAATATCATATGATCTTTCTCCTCTACTTGTTTGTTCAATAACATATGGTACTAAACTATTGTCTATCATTTTCATCATCCTTTCATTTTTTCATTATACTAAAATTATTAACTTACTATATAATAAAAGAAAAATTTTTTCAATAGATTTATTCTAAAAAAGAAGTATTTATTTTTATTTTTTTCGACAAAATATAACAAACTACTAAACTAATTTATCTAAATCTTAATATAAGTAACTCCCTAGCTTCTATTAGAAACTAGGGAGTTATTCCTTAAATAATTATTACTTCTTAGAAGATTTAGTTGTATTTTTCTTTTCTGACGTTTTATCTTCAGACTTCTTACTCTCTTCTTTTTTATCTTCACTCTTTTTACTTGATTTTTCAACTACTTCTTTTTCATCTTTTGGTTCTACTGTTTTTATTTTTGCATTTTCTATTAATAGTGCAACTGCTTTTTCAGACTTAATAGTTTCTTCAATATTTCTTTTTAATTCTTCATTTTGCTTTAAATCTTCTTCTTTTCTTCCATAAGCTGTTGCAAGTTCTTTAATTTTTTCTACAATTTCATCTTCTTTAACTTCTATTTTTTCTTCATCACAAATTTTTTCAAGAACTAATCTATATTTTATAGAATTTTTTGCAGCTTCTTCGTTATCTTTTCTAAAATCAGCTGTTGTTTTTCCAACCATTTTTAAATATTGCTCAAATGTAATACCTTGATAAGATAATCTTCTATTCATATCTTCTTGCATATTATCAAGCTCAATTTCAATCATTCCCTTTGGTATATCAATTTCTGATTCTGATGCTACAGTTTTAACAGCTTTTTCTTCTAATTCTGCTTTTGCTCTTTCTTCATTTTGTTTTTCTTTTTTGGCTTTTATATCAGCTTTTAATTCTTTTAATGTATCAAATTCACTTACATCTTTTGCAAGTTCATCATCTATTTCTGGTAATTCTTTTTTCTTTATTTCATGAAGAGTTACTTTGAAAACAGCATCTTTTCCAGCTAATTCTTTTGAAAAATATTCTTCTGGGAATTTAACTTTTATATCTTTTACTTCATCAACTTTCATTCCAGAAACTTGATCTTCAAAACCTGGTATAAATGTATTGCTTCCTAATTCTAATTCATGATTTTCAGCTTTTCCACCTTCAAACTCTTTTCCATCAACTGTTCCAACAAAATCAATAACTGTAATATCTCCTTTTTGAGCTGCTCTATCTGTAACACTTACCATTCTGCTATTTCGTTCTGCCATACGTTTCACTTCTTCATCAACATCTTTATCTTCTACTTTGTATTCTGTTTTTTCTAAATTTATTCCTTTATATTTTCCTAATTTTACTTCTGGTTTTGTATTAACTATAGCTGTAAAAATTAAATCTTTTCCTTTTCCCATTTGAACTATATCTATATTTGGTTTACTTACAACATCTAATTTTTCTTCTTTTATTGCTTCATCATATATTCCAGGTACTATTTCGTTAAATGCATCTTCATAAAAAATTTCATCACCATAATATTTTTCTACAATATTTAATGGAGCTTTACCCTTTCTGAATCCTGGTATATTAAAATATTTAGAATTTTTATTAAATACCTTTTTAATTCCTTCATCAAAAACTTTTGATTCCACTGTAAATTCAAGCTTTACTTCATTTTTATTTTCTGTCTTTTCAACTTTAACACTCATTTTAATTCCTCCATTTTCTTCTATTTCAAAATAGCTTTTATATTATATCACAATAACAAGAAAAATCAAGCTTTTCACGAAATTTTTACAAAATCATAAACAATCTTATAATCTAAAATAAAAATCGTACAAACTATTAGAAATACTAAAATGGAAGTAGACAAAATTTTATTCTATTTCATCTTAATAAATTCAACCAATCTGTAAAAATATATTCAAATATATTTAAAATAGTTTTTTTGCTAATATCATTTTCTGCAACTAAATTTACTGTAGCTACTAATTTATCGCCATTATAATAATTTATACTTCCTAAGGTTTCACCTTTATTAATTGGTGCAGTAATATTTTGATTTAAAATCAATTCTTGTCTTAATTCTTCAGAATTTGATTTTTTCATAAGCACACCACAATCATTTTCAAATAAAAGATTTAATGAATCTTGTGTTCCCTTATTTATATTTATACTTTCTGCAACATCTCCAGCAGTAGCAACTTTTTTAAAATTATATGTATTAAATCCATAATCTAATAATAATTTTGCCTCAGAAAAACGTAATTTTGTTGTAGGAGCTCTCATTACTACAGCAATTAATGATAAATCATTTCTAGTAGCACTAGCTGATAAATTATACAAAGCTAAGCTAGTAGAACCAGTTTTCAATCCCGTTGCACCTTCATAAGTTCTTATTAATTTGTTAGTATTTACAAGTTCTGATTGACCATCACGAAGGCTATCCATCCAAATTGTTGTATAATTTGTAATTGTTGGATGATTTTTTAAAAGCTCTCTAGACATTAAACTTATATCATAACTAGAACTTACATGACCATCTTCGTCAATTCCATGACAATTTTTAAATGTTGTATCATTCATTCCTAATTCTTTTGCTCTTTCATTCATTTTTTGTACAAATAAATCTTCACTTCCACATAAATATTCTGCCATTGCAACAGTACAATCATTTGCACTAACAACACAAATTGCTTTAAGCATTTCATTTACAGATAATGTTTCTGTTTCATTTAGCCAAATTTGAGAACCTCCCATAGATGCAGCATTTTCACTACATGGAATAGGTGTTTCAAGAGTTATATCTCCTCTATCTAAAGCTTCCATTATTAGAAGAATAGACATAACTTTTGTCACACTAGCAGGTCTTAATTGTTCATGACAATTTTTTTCATATAACACTTCACCGACTATTCTGTTCTATCAAAATAGCACTTTCAGACTCTAAATTTAAAAAATTTTCATTATTATCATTATTAACTTCAGTTGTATCTAACTGTTCTTGCCAAACGGGAAATGTGCCAAAAGAAGCAAAAGCAATTGTATCAAAACAAACACAAAAAAATATAAAAAAAGCAATAACTTTCCTTTTCATAATTTCCTCCTAACATTTTCTTATTGAATAATATGCAAAGTTTAAAATATATAGAACAAAAGCACAATTATAAAAAGTAAAATTATACTTAATTCTTTAGTTTTGGTTCTTATACTAATTTTTTTATTTCTGTATAATCAGGTCAAAGTTTTTTATCCTAAATTTGTAAAGAAAACGAAACATTCTTTTTTCAAAAATGCTTGTAATGTCAAAATAATTTGTATATAATTTGTGTATAATATGAAAGAATTATGAAAAATTAGTTTATTAACAGGAGGTATATTAATGGAACCAAAAATAAAAAAGGTTGCAATATTAACTAATGGTGGAGATGCACCAGGTCTAAACGCAGTTATAAGAGCTATCGTAAAAACCGGTAGAACCTATGGTATTGAATGCTATGGCTTTATAGAAGGATATAAAGGCTTATTAGAAAACAACTATGTAAAATTAGATTTACAGGGAAATGCTTCTGGTTTATTAGCAAGAGGTGGAACAATTATTGGAGCATCTAATAGTACTAATGTTTTTAACTATAAAATTATAAATGAAGATGGTTCTGTAGAATATAAAGATTTATCAGATATTTGTGTTCAAAATATTAGAAACGCTGGATTTGATTGTATATTTACTTTAGGAGGAGATGGAACACAAAAATCAAGTAGAGATTTTTCTTTAAAAGGTATTAATTGTATAGGAGTTCCTAAAACTATAGATAATGATGTTATAAGTACAGATATGACATTTGGTTATAATACTGCTGTATCTGTTGCAACAGAAGCTTTAGACAGACTTCATACAACAGCTGAATCACATCACAGAATAATGGTATTAGAAGTAATGGGTAGATATGCAGGATGGCTTGCATTAGAGTCTGCTATAGCTGGCGGTGCAGATGTTGCTTTAATTCCAGAAATTCCATATGATATAACTAAAGTAGTTGACAAAGTTAATGAAAGAAGATCTAGAGGAAAAGAATTTACAATTGTTGTAACATCAGAAGGGGCTAGAATCATCGATT
>CANQEK010000101.1 GCA_947594985.1 uncultured Clostridia bacterium | reverse complement strand
ACTATGTTCACTTTGGCAAGTTACAATTAAATCGCCTAATCCGGTTAAGCCATAAAATGTTTTTTCTTTTGCTCCAATAGTAGTTCCCAATCTGACTATTTCAACTAAACCTCTAGTTGCTAAAGCAGCAAAAGTATTATCTCCTAAATTTAGTGCAATTGCAATACCAGCACAAAAAGCTATTATATTCTTAAGTGCTCCGCCTAATTCAACACCTTTAATATCTTTAGATGTATATATTCTCATTCTTTCACTTTTAAATGTATCTACTATAATTTTCTTTAAATTTTCATCTTCTGATGCTATTACTAAAGCTGTTGGTATTCCCATAGAAACTTCTTCTGCATGACTAGGTCCTGAAAGTACTCCATATTTAATATTAGGAATTTCTTCTTTTATTACTTGATCTAGCGTTTTACCTGTTTCTTTTTCAAATCCTTTAGAGCACATTATTAGCATTTGTTCACTAGTTAGAAACTCTTTATATGATTTTAAAGTACTTCTAACAAATTTTGAAGGTGTAACATGTAAAACAATTTCTGCATTTTCTAATACTTCTTTATAATCACAAGAACATACAATATTATCATGAATTTTAGCATTAGGTAAAAATACACATTTTTTATCAATATTTATTTTATTTTTTTCCTCCTCACTTAAAGACCAAATCTTAACCTGGTTTCCAATTTCCGCTAAATAAATTCCTAATGCACATCCCCAACTTCCACTGCCTATTATTGCAATTTTTTTCATTTTTTACCATCCCTTTCTTATAATACTATAATATTAAAACTATTTAATATAGTATATATTTAATTAATACAGCTTTGAATTTTACATTTTAAATATGTATTCTTTTGTTCTACAGTAGTTAAACTTATTCAATTAATTTTTTTATAAATATAACTATTGTATTATTTTTAATTTTCTATTTTTGTTCTTTTTTCTTAGAATTTATTATAGAAATAATCTTTTCAATTAAATTATAAATACAAATACATGAAAAAATTATAAATAATGGATATGCTGCTCCTAAGTATAATACTGTAATAGCTTTTGTAAGAGCTATATGTGTATAACATATACCTAAAACAAGTGTAAATATTGCACCTAAAATTGCTGATTCTACAATCCATTTTTCTATTAAATCATATTTTTTCTTAAATAGTTCCATAACCATTATAACAGTTATAACAATATAAGATATTACACCTAAAAATTGCAATACTTTTGCTAAATAAGTATAAATATTTTTTATATTATTTAAAATAGATATTTGATTTTCTAGTGAAGAAATATATTCTTTTTGATCTTCTAATTCAGGCATTTTATTTCCATTTAAATCTATTGCATTTTCATCTAATATTACTCTATTACCTGTTATCTCTTTGAATTTTGACATATAATCATATAGTCCCTGATAGTAAGGACTAACAGGAGTTCCTGCAACTGTAATATTATTATAGTCTGAAATAAATTTGGTTGCTTCTATTATTGCTAAACAATATCTTTTATAATCATTTGGTGTTAAAGCCTCTCCTCCAACAATTGGCATAAGCTTTTGTCTTTCTAGTTTTCCATCATTAATAGCATCATTTAATTCTTTATTCATTCTAATAAACAATTCATTTTCTTTTTCATAAGTATCATATCCAGACTTAGAAACGGCTGAAATAAATGGCCATATAAACAACCCATTTATTACTTCATTTGTTTCTGGATCCTTAAAAAATTCTATTAAATTATCTAATTCTGGTTTTATTTTAGCAAAAGAAGGTGAAACTTCAGACATTCTCTCAAGTTTTTCTCTCGTGTTTGTAACATAAGCAATTTCAATATTGGGTTTTATTGAATTAATCGTATTAACTAATTCAGAAAAGCTACTATTTGATTGTTTATTAATAAAATTTGCATTATAGTAACTTCTATTTTTACTTAAAATAAAACTTCCAAATATTGATGTTGTAATAATAGGTAATATTAAAAATAATATTTTTGATGTTATTAATATTATATTTTTATAATTATATTCTTTATTTTTAATTAAAGTAATTATTAGAGCAGTAACAATCGATATGCTCATAAAAACTAAAAATGGAACTAACCATATTGAATCCTCTCTTGTATAATAAAAAGTTGCAAAAGAAATTGAAGCTATTATTGACCATATTCCAAAAAAAACTATTTTATTATCTCTACAAAAAAACATAGCTATATAAGAACCAATTACTAATAATGATAAAGAAGGTATAATTGAATTCCTATATACTCTCTGAAAAAGACTTTTTGAAAACATTACTGGATTAAATAATAGTAATGCAAATATTAAAATAAAACAAATATTATTTTTTATATTTTTTCTTATTGCCAACATAAAAATAATACAAGCTAAAGAATATAATATTGTAGTAGCATTTAGATATGAAATACTAAATAATTTGCATAATGCTAAAAACATTGAAAAAAATGGATTTTTTATTAAAGTATTATACGAATAATTACCTAACCATTTTCTTTCCAAAAGTGTTTTGGCATGTTCAACCATAAGTTCATCATCTTCTACAGCACCAGCGTTAGCTAATATAGGCAAATTTCTAACAAGTCCCTGTTTAAATACACATAAAACAATTATTAATAAAATAATTATTATAAATTTAATATTTTTCTTAAGTAATTTCACTTAATTCTCCGTTCTAATATTATATAATTTTTTATTATATTTCTTAAAATTTTAATTTATATTCTATTTATTATAATAAAATTTTCTATTCATTTAAAATCTTAGTTTTAATCTTTTTTAATTTCATCAGTTTCTTTATTTTTTGAAAAGCTTAATCTATTTTCTGTTCCATTTATAATTCTTTTTAAATTAGTTCTATGATTAAATATAACTAATAAGGCCATAAGTATACCAAATATAACATAGCTAAACTCAAAATCAACAATATAAGAATTTCTTAAAAATGGTGTCAAAACAGCAAATAAAACAGCTGCTGATATTGAACCTAAAGAAACCATTCTAGTAATTGCAATAAGCATTAAAGCAAATACCAAACATACTAATCCTATTTCCCAATTTATTATAAGTATTATTCCTAAACTAGTAGCAACACCTTTTCCTCCTCTAAACTCAAAAAATATTGGAAAAGTATGTCCAAGCACAACAAAAAAACCAGCTAGTTCAACTAATACTGCTTTACTAGCATCTTTAAATATAATTCCTGCTAAAACAGCAATCAAAACTGCTACAACTCCTTTTAAAATATCACATACTAAAGTAAGCACTGCTGCTTTTTTTCCGACTGTTCTTAAAACATTTGTAGAACCGGCATTTCCACTTCCTTTTTCTCTTACATCAAATCCAGCCATTTTTCTGCTTATTATTACTGAAAAATTAATACTTCCTATAGCATACGCTATAACTGCAATTATAATATATGGTACCATTTAAAATCCTCCTTATCATTTTTTCATTAATATAATATTATAAATATATTTATTCGTCAATTATAATACTAAGATAATAGCAACTTATTATTTTAAATCTGATTTTTTATACTTTATAAATTTTCTTTATCACCTTTTTCTCTAATTATTAATCTGACAGGTGTTCCTTCAAGTCCAAAATTATTTCTGAAACAATTAATTAAATATCTTTGATATGAAAAATGGAATAATTGTTTATTGTTTACAAAAATTACAAATGTAGGTGGTTTAATAGCAGCTTGAGTTCCATAATATATCTTCAATCTTTTTCCTTTGTCTGTAGGTGGTTGTACAACAGCAATTGCCTCATTAATTACTTCATTAATTACAGATGTAGAAATTCTTTTTTCATTTTGTTTTGCTACATTATTTATCATTTCAAATATTTTATTAACTCTCAATCCTGTTTTAGCAGAAATAAATAATATAGGAGCATAACTTGCATATGAAATTTTATTATAAACTTCTTTCTTATATTTTTCTAGAGTTCCAGTTTGTTTCTCAAACTCATCCCATTTATTAACAACAATTATAATTCCTTTTCCTGCTTCATGAGCTTCTCCTAAAACTTTAACATCTTGATCAGTAACTCCTTCTAAAGCATCTATTAATACTAAACATACATCAGATCTTTCAATCGCAAAAAGTGTTCTCATTATGCTAAACTTTTCTATTGATTCATTTACTTTAGATTTTTTTCTTATACCTGCTGTATCTATAAATATATACTTTCCAAATTCGTTTTCAAAACTTGAATCTATAGCATCTCTTGTAGTACCTGCTATATTACTCACAATACTTCTTTCTTCACCTAATATTTTATTAATTAAAGAAGATTTTCCAACATTTGGTTTTCCTATTATAGCAACTTTTATTCTATCATCATTTTCTTCATCATCTTCTTTTGGTGGTAATTTTTCATAAATTGCATCTAAAACATCACCAATTCCTATTGCATTAGCTGCAGAAATAGGATGTGGATCCCCTAATCCAAGATTGTAAA
>CANQEK010000100.1 GCA_947594985.1 uncultured Clostridia bacterium | reverse complement strand
CATGCTACTTATTGATTTTAATAATGTGCCTGAATCATCCTCATATTTTGTTGTTCCTTCTTCTGCCATTTGATAATAATAATTAAAGTTGTTATTTAACTTATTAGGTGTTTTAAAAGTTCCTAGTGGAAATTTTGCTAAAATAGTCATATACTCATTATTTAGTAATTTGCCATTTGATTCCATTTCTATGTACCCATCATAAACGTATGCTAGTGCTCCATAGTCGCCATATCCCCATACTTCTGTCGTGTCTGCTATATCAAAATTAGTATGAATTTTAATATATACGTCGTTTATTGGTGTTGAAAAATCATATGGTATTAAAGTCCAATATATCATTTGTGCATCTGTTAATTCTGATACAAAGTTTGTAATTTGATATTTTACTCTATATGTATGTGATCCATAATTGTTTATACCCCAGCAAAGCTCAACTCCATTTGATATTTTATTTATTCCAAATTTACTTGCTTTGTTTTCTAAAGTTCCTGATGTTTTCCATGTATTTAATTTTGTATACTGTGTTGTTCCATCTGTAACTGACAACATTGTAATTTGTGAATTTCCCAAATTATAATATGGTCGATATACCTCTGTACCCTCATTAACATAACAGTTCCATGTTTCATTTATTGTAGCTGTTCCATAATCATCTATTTTAATATCCATTGATATTTTATTTATTGTACTTGCTTCTACATATTCACTAATACTAAATATTAAAAATGCAAATACAAAAATTGTAAAAACTCTTAATATTTTCTTCAAAAATTTTCCCCCTTTACCATATAATTATTTCACATTACAAGTTATATCATCTATAATTTATTTTTATAATAACTTTCAGATTGGTAAATAGCCCCTAATGGATTATGTGCTAAAACTCTATCTTTAACAGCTAATACAGTAACTGGAGCTTTTGAATATTTAAAAAATAAAGTATCATGACCTACGCACAATCCTAATACAATATTAAATTCCGTATTTTCTTTATTTAAAAATTCAGCTTGAGCAATTGGATTACACATTGGAACATTACAATTTCAGCAGAAGCTTTTGCAATATCATAATTTTCTCGTTCCTCATATTTTTTTAATATTCCTTCTAATTTATTATACTCATTTTTAGTAGGACAATTTTTAGGAGCATTATCTAATTCATTTTTATGACAAGAATGTTTTTTACAATATGCACAAGTATATTTCATAATTACTCAAATCCTTTTTTATTTTATATCGTAACAGTTATAATTTTATTTTTTGTATTCTCATATATATAAAATAACAAAAATTTTATATATTTTCAATAAATATATAAAATTTCACAAAAAAATTATGCTTATTTTTAAAATATATATAATTTTTATTCTCTTAAAAGATTAAATTTTATCTATATATTGGTTTGTATTATAAAAGTTTTGTGCAAATTTAAAAATAAATTGGTAGTCTAAAGTAAACTATTTTTTGATAAAAGATAAAAACGTCTTAAAATCATTTTTAAGACGTTTAATAAATATAATATGTAAAACTATTCAACTATTGCCGCAACACCCCATATAATCCCTGCACTTAAATTAAAATTGTTGTTTTTTCTATACTTACATTTATTGTCTCTGGAGCTGTATATATTAATTTTTTCTGTAGTTAGTTGTGCTAATCTAAATATTTAAACATCTGCTCTGGATATATTTTTAATTCTCTATTTTTAAATTTATCCATGTCTATCCACATTGCATCAGTTTCACAATTATCATCAACTATATGATATTTTTCCTTATAATCTTTATCTTTTATATCAACATTATAAAACAATATTAATTCATGTGCATCTTTTCCATTATAAGTGAATATATTTTCAGCAATACCTAAAAATTTTTCTACACTAATAGCTATATTAAGTTCTTCTTTAAATTCTCTTTTTAATGCATCTTTACTATTTTCTAAAAATTCGATCCCTCCTCCTATACATCTATAAAATATTTCATCTTTTACTTTATCATATCCTTTACTAACTAATATTTTGTTTTCTTTCTTTACTATGCCAAGAACAATAGGTCTTATTTCTTTAAATTTATCCATATCTCATTACTCCTTTACAACTTAGTATTTATCTAACTAAAATAAACTTTTTTAGCATAAAACATGTGACTTGTCAATAATTATTCTAAAGTTTTTAAGATTAATTTGTATAAAAGTTACTCTATTTCTTTATAATTAAACATATATTATTAATATGTTTTCTAATAGTAATTTTATTATTTTAATTCAGCAATAACTGTATATATATGCCAAAATTTGTTTTTACCTAAAGCAGTATCTTTATAATACTTCTCTTCTGAAAAATAATTAATATCAAAATTCTTAAAATAATCTAATAATTTTTCTTTTTCTATTGTTGTTTTACTTGTGTTCCAATCATCTTCTTTTCCTAAAAAGTTAGCAACAATAAATCCTTTTTTATTAATTCTTTCTAATAAATTTTTAAAAAATTCATCAAAATTATCTTTCACAAAAAATAAGCTCATATTTGCTAAAATCAAATCTGCTTTTGGTATTTCAATTTTAGAAAAATCACCTATTACAACATCTAAATTTGTCTTATCTATAATTTTTCTATCTAAAATATCTTTTACCTGTTCTTCACTATCTATTGCAGTAACTTTAAATCCTTTTGTAATTAAAAATTCTGTATCATTTCCTGTACCACATCCTAAATCTACTACCTTATTTCCAGTTAATTTTTCATTATATTTATAATTGAAAAATTTTCTTATTAATCCTGAAACTTGCTTATTCATTGTTGCTCTATAAAATTCTTCTATATTGTTCATCTTTATTCTCCTAAAAAATATATTTAACTGTTTTTCTAAAAATACTTTGAGATTGACTTTTTATTTTATCATAGTATTTTGAATCTAAAAATTTATTAACAGTATTTTTTTCAATAACTTGCCTTATTAAATCTATTATAGCACAGACAAAAAATATTATCAGTGTTGAAAGAATAATATATATAATAGAATATCTACTGTTTAATGCTTCTTTAGTTTTAAATATAACGTTCCAAATATACTTATCTAATGGACCATCATGTAACAAATAAATTCCTAAAGTTGTAGAAGCAAGAGTATTAATTATTTTATTATATTCAATTTTTAAATTTATAAAAATTTCAAATATTGAAATACTTAATATTACCATTAAAATTGTATTTGGTTTCCAAAAGTAAGCAATTTCTAAGTTTTTCAATTCATTAATTATATTTCTAAATATGTAAATAATAAAAATTGATAGTAGCATAAGTGCAAATGATATTATTGCTGTTATTGCTGATTTTCTTTTCTTTTTCAAAAATTTTATATTGTACAATCTAATATAACCACCTATTAAATACATAACTATCATCCATATAAATCTATTATAAAATAAAAATAGTTCTGAATCATTTCTAATTATTCCAAATATAGTAGGTATAATTGACCACAAAAATATCACTGTCAAAAGTAATTTTATATAAGTTTCTTTTTCCATGCTATGTATGAATTTATTTATATAAGGACTCATAACATATAATAAAACATATGATGTGGCAAACCAATATCTACCAAAGCTCACGACAAAAAACAATTTAAAATAGCCCATAGAGGTAGTTAATCTATCATGATTTAAATTTTTTTGTAATATGACAGAAAATATATAATAAAAGTTTATCTCAATTATCAGCCTTATTAACTTTTTCACTGAGAACTTATTATTTATCAAAAAATATCCTGATATCAATATAAATAAATTTACTCCTAATTCTCCAAAAAAGTAAAACATTTTTACTATAAATGAATTATAATTTAATTCTTCAAAAATATATCCACTTTTATATACATAATGAAAACTTATAATTAGTAATATTGATATAATTCTAAGTAATTCTATATTTGACTGTCTATTTTTAGTTTTATTTTCTTTTAGTGAATCCCCGTGTGTGTGTGTGTGTGTACAGTTTCAATGTTTTCAGCCATTTTGCTGTTCTCCTTTACAATTATTATTTAGGATTCATATATTTAATAATTATTTTATTTTTTTAAATTTACTAGATATAGCACATATAATCGAGTCGATAAATTCATCTGTTCTTGTATATGATCCATTTGTTAGCAAACCGTTTGTTCCAATTTTACTAATTTCATCATCTGTATTTCCAACAAATTTAGCAACTATATCTGATAATCTCTGTGACTTACTAATATTCATTATAATTTCGTCTGGTACTTTAACTTTTGCACTACAACCATATAAATATTCTTTTGATTCTCTGTCATATATAACTGTCCAACCACAAAGAAAAGTACCATATTCGGATTTAGTTAAAATTCCTTCCATAGCTATATATAAATCACCATCTTGATTTTGATTAATTGCATCATCTATACGATTTAAACATCCTTTTATTCCTTCATCGTCTCCAACAGGAGTTTCAGATACACCGGAATTTGTTTCTAATGATTTTATTTCAAAGTT
>CANQEK010000099.1 GCA_947594985.1 uncultured Clostridia bacterium | reverse complement strand
TGATTTAGTTGTTTAAAACTATTAAAAATGCTTTAAAAACACCAGATGTTAGAAAAAGATTGTTATTTACTTTAGTATTAATAATAATTTTTAGATTTGGATGTTTTATAACTGTACCAGGTGTTGACACAATAGCTCTTTCAGAGCAAATGAAATCAGCTACAGGTAGTTTAACAGGATTAATTAACACAATATCAGGTGGTGCTTTTTCAAATTTATCAATATTCTCAATGACAATAACACCATATATTACTGCTTCAATAGTCATTCAATTATTAGGAATGATAATACCATCTTTAGAAAAATTAATTAAAGAAGGCGGAGAAACAGGAAAACAAAAAGTAAATAAATATACTAAGTTGCTAACATTAGTTTTAGCATTAATTGAAGGTTTAGGTATTTACATATCTTATAGTTCTTCAAGTATATTTATTAATCCAGGATTTTTAACAGGAGCAATAGTAGTATTGTCTTTAATAACAGGTACTGCAATATTAATGTGGCTTGGTGATGAAATTACTAATAAAGGTATTGGAAATGGAATATCTATGATTATATTTGTAGGTATTATTTCTAGATTACCTTCTGCTTTAGTTACATTATGGAATCTAATTGTAAGTAATAATGGTATTAGTACTGTTGGTATAGTAACATCTTTAGCTATTATAATTGGTGCAATAATATTAGTAGCTGGTGTTGTATTTGTACAAGAGGCTGAAAGAAGAGTTCCAGTACAATATGCAAAAAAAGTTGTAGGAAGAAAAATGTATGGTGGACAAAATACTCATATTCCACTTAAGTTAGCTATGGCAGGTGTTATGCCAGTAATATTTGCTTCTTCATTTATGACTTTTCCAGCAATGATGATTCAAATTTTTGCATCAGATGCTGCTCAAGCAGGAGCAACAGGATTTTTAGCTGGTTTATATAAATTTTCTATAGCTACATCATCATCACAAGTAGCTTGGGGATATTCACTAGCTAATGCATTAGTTTATATAGTTTTAATAGTAGGATTCACATTCTTCTATACTTATGCAACATTTAATCCATCAGAAGTTGCTACAAATATTAAGCAAAATGGTGGTTTTATACCTGGAATAAGAGCAGGTAAACCAACTGCAGATTATTTATCTTCAATATTAGGAAAACTAACTTGGTTTGGAGCTGTTTTCTTAAGTTTGATTGCTATATTACCAATGCTTATGAGATTTTCAAATATTAATATCTCATTTGGAGGTACTGCAATTCTTATCGTAGTTGGAGTTGCATTAGAAACTGTTCAACAACTAGAATCTCAATTAGTAATGAGACATTATAAGGGATTTTTAGAAAAATAAAATGTTATAAGAAATGGGTGGTTTTTTAAACCACCCTATACAATATTTTTATGTTAATTAAATAATAATTATAATACAAAGCAAAAAAGTTAAGTTAAAAAAATTAAGTTTTAAATTATGATTATTATTTAATTAGCATAAAGATTTTTAACAAAATATATTATTAAATAAATGGGAGGATTTTATGATAATTATTATGTTTGGACCGCCAGCGGCAGGAAAGGGAAGTGTTGCTGGAATACTTTCAGAAAAATATAATATTCCAACAATTTCTACGGGAGATATGTTTAGAAAATATATTAGTAATGGATCTGAAATTGGAAAAAAAGCAAATGAGTATATATCACAAGGTCAATTAGTACCTGATGAAATAACAATAGAAATGGTTAAAGAAAGATTAAGTGAAAATGATGTTAAAAATGGATTTATTCTAGATGGTTTCCCTAGAACTGTAAAACAAGCAGAAGAATTAGATAAATTCTTAAAAGAAAATAATAGAGATATAGATGTTGTTGTAAAATTAGAAGCTCCAAAAGAAGAATTATTAGAAAGAATAACAAATAGAAGAATTTGTAAAAATTCAGATTGTAAAGCTGTTTATAACACAAAATTAAATCCTCCAAAAGTAGCAGGAATTTGTGATAAATGTGGAGGACCAATTGTTCAAAGAGATGATGATAAGTTAGAAAGTGCTCTAAATAGATTAAGCGTATATGATAAAGAAACAGCTCCAGTAGCTGATTATTATAAAGGAACAGAAAGATTATATACTACTACATTAAGCGAAAGAGAAAATAGATTAAAAGATGTTGTATCTGCAGATATTATAAAATATTTAGACTTAAAGAAAAAAAAAAATAATGGAAAAAGAAATATAGAAGATGAATGTAGATAAATTTTATATTATAGAAATAAATATAAAAGCAATATGTGGATAGAAAATAAGGAGAAAATAATGATAAGTATAAAATCAAAAAGAGAAATCGAGCTAATGAAAGAAGCTTGTAAAGTAACTGCTTTAACTTATGATTATATTGAAAAAATAATAAGACCAGGAATGACAACATTAGAGCTTGATAATTTAGCTGAAAAATTTATTAGACAGCATGGAGGAATTCCAGCACAAAAAGGATATCCTAGTGGTATTAGAGGAATTCCAAATTTTCCAGGAACATTATGCGTATCAATAAATGATGTTATTATTCATGGAATTCCATCTAAAGATATTGTTATAAAAGATGGAGATGTTGTTAGTATCGATTTAGTTGTCCTAAAAAATGGTTATAATGGTGATGCAGCAAGAACTTTTTTAATTGGAAATTGTACATATGAAGCAAAAAAATTAGTTGAAGTTACAAAACAAGCATTTTTTGAAGGATTAAAATTTGCGAAACCTGGAAATAGAGTTGGAGATATTTCTTATGCAGTAGAAAGTTATGTAAGAAAACATAATTATAATTTAGTTAGAGAGTTTCAAGGACATGGAATAGGTAAAGAAATGCATGAAGATCCAGGTGTTCCTAATATAGGAAAACCAGGAAAAGGACCAAGACTTGAAGCTGGAATGACAATTTGTATTGAGCCAATGGTAATGGTAGGAAAACAGGATATTTGGGAATTAGATGATGGATGGACTATTGCAACTCAAGATGGATCATTATCGGCTCACTATGAAAATACTATTTTAATAACAGAAAATGAACCAAAAGTGTTGACAATGCTAGAAAAATAATATATAATATTCTAGATTATTGCTTACAAAGATAAAAAATATCGTAAATAGCCTATAGAAGGCTTATTTGCGTTAAAATAAGGGGGATTTTATTTTGTCTAAAGAAGATGTAATAGAAGTAGAAGGAACAGTTATTGAAACTTTACCTAATACAAATTTTAAAGTAGAACTTGAAAATGGACATCAAGTATTAGCTCATATTTCAGGAAAATTAAGAATGAATTACATAAAAATTTTACCAGGAGATAAAGTTAAATTGGAGTTATCACCATATGATTTATCAAAAGGTAGAATCACATGGAGAGCAAAATAAATTTTAGAATTATTAAAAATAATATTAATAAATATGCAAAAAAATGAGTTATAATTTATTTAATTGAAATTGGGTGTGTACGTAAATTAAATAAGATTTAACTTATTCTTGATAAATAGTATTTAGGAGGAAATAAAATGAAGGTAAGACCATCAGTAAAAAAAATTTGTGAAAAATGCAAAGTAATCAAAAGAAAAGGTAAAGTCAGAGTAATTTGTGAAAACCCAAAACATAAACAAAGACAAGGTTAAAATCATTTTTGATATTAACACAGATATGGAGCGGCTGTCAGATATTCTGATATTCATATTGTGTTTATATATAATCTTAAAATAATTAGATTACTATTTTAATTATAATTGTATATAGTTAAAATACATTTCAGGTTTAATTATATTAAGATAGTACTTAATATGTAGTAATACAAAAAATTACAAATTTGCAAAATTATAATTACAGAAAAGCAAAAATAAAGATAAAAATTATGGAGGTGCAGAAATTTATGGCTCGTTTAGCAGGAGTTGATTTACCTAGAGAAAAAAGAGTTGAGATAGGACTAACATATATATATGGTATAGGATTACCTAGTTCTCAAAAAATTCTTAAAAGTGCTGGTGTTAACCCAGATACTAGAGTAAAAGATTTAACAGATGACGAAATTACAAGTATTAGAAAAGCTATGGATGGTTACAAAGTAGAAGGTGACTTAAGAAGAGAAGTAGCTTTAAATATAAAAAGACTTACAGAAATAGGTTGTTATAGAGGAATAAGACATAGAAGAGGACTACCTGTAAGGGGACAAAGAACAAAAACTAATGCTCGTACAAGAAAAGGTCCAAGAAAATTAGTAAGTAAAAGTAAAAAATAATTTTTAAAGAATATTTATAGGAGGTAAATACCAAATGGCAAAGGCAAGTAGTAGTGCTAAGAAAACAGGTATCAGAAGAAGAGAAAGAAAAAACATAGATAAAGGTGCAGCTCATATTCATTCTAGCTTTAATAATACAATAGTTTCTATAACAGACACTCAAGGAAATGTTATTTCTTGGGCAAGTGCTGGTGAACTTGGCTTTAAAGGTTCTAGAAAGAGTACACCATTTGCAGCTAGTCAAGCAGCAGAAACTGCAGCTAAAGCAGCAATGGAGCATGGATTAAAAAGTGTTGAAGTATATGTA
>CANQEK010000098.1 GCA_947594985.1 uncultured Clostridia bacterium | reverse complement strand
TCTATTTTAGTTGTATACATATTTTCTTTATAATGTTCCCAATGGCCTGAATGATGCCATAATTCTTCATTTAAAATAATTGGTGTTTTAATTTCAACATATCCTGCTTTTTCATGTATTTTTCTCCAATAATTTTCTAATATATTTCTTAATATCATTCCTTTAGGTAAAAAGAATGGAAAACCTGGTCCTTCTGGTGAAATCATAAATAATTCTAAGTCTTTTCCTAATTTTCTATGATCTCTTTTCTTAGCCTCTTCTAACATATTTAAATATTCTTCTAATTCACTTGCTTTTGGAAAAGAAATTCCATAAATTCTTTGAAGCATTTTATTATGTTCATCACCTCTCCAATATGCTCCTGAAGTAGATAATAATTTTATTGATTTTACTGCTCCTGTTGTAGGTAAATGAGGACCTCTACAAAGATCTGTAAATTCCCCTTGCTTATAGAAAGATATTACTTCTCCATCTGGCAAATCTTGTATTAATTCTACTTTATATGGTTCATTCTTTTCTTCCATAAATTTAATTGCTTCATCTCTTGGAAGTTCAAATCTTTCAATTTCTAAATCTTCTTTAATAATTTTTTTCATTTCTTCTTCAATTAAATTCAATTCATTTTCTGAAAAAGGTTTTTCTACATCGAAATCATAATAAAACCCATTATCAATTGATGGACCTATTGCAACTTTAGCATTAGGAAATAATCTTTTAACAGCTTGAGCCATTATATGAGAAGTTGTATGCCAATATAATTTTTCCTCTACTTCCATTGTTTTTCCACCATGCAATTTTACTTTAAACATAAATAATACCTCCCTTTAATTCAAAAAACCCCTATAAGTACTTTTTGTACTTATAGGGGTAAGTTATTTCTCACGGTTCCACCCTAGTTTTAACTCTATAAGATTTTAACGCCATCTTACGCGCTATTCTTTCGAATAGGAACTCCAAGGTAGTTTTTCAAATATGTTTTTCTAAAAGTGCTCTCAGCCACGACACTTTTTCTCTAAAAGCAACCTCTATTTTACTTTTCCTCTTCATAGTTCTCATTTAATATGAAAATATTCTACTACAATATTATAGATATGTCAAATTTTTTTTATAAATCTTTATTTTTATTATATTCTTATCAAGTTTTTCACTTCATCATTATTTCAATAGAGCTGTTGTATACAAATATTGAACAATTAATTAAATATTGCAATATCTTACTATACTTCTCTTATAGTTAATTCATGTGCTGAACCTTCAGCAATACTTAAACTTGAAACTTCTGTTAAAATTGCTTTTTCATGCAATTCCGCAATATTTTTAGATCCACAATTAGACATTGTTGATTTTATTTTTAGTATTGTATTATCTAAATTTTCTTTTAAATGTCCTGCATAAGGTATATATGAATCAACACCTTCAACAAAAGACATTTTTTGCTTTTTAGAGCCTAAATCATATCTTGCCCAACTTCTAGCTCTTCTAGAACCTTCTCCCCAATATTCTTTAAAATATTCATTATTTATTTTTATTTTAGTTGTTGGTGCTTCATCAAATCTCGCAAAATATCTACCCATCATTACAAAATCACATCCCATTGCTAAAGCAAGTGTTATATGATGATCATGAACTATTCCACCATCTGAGCATAAAGGAATATATATTCCTGTTTTTTTAGCATATTCATCACGAGCTGCAGCCACTTCTTGTATAGCTGATGCTTGTCCACGTCCAATTCCTTTTGTTTCTCTTGTTATACAAATTGAACCTCCACCAATTCCTATTTTTATAAAATCAGCTCCAGATTCTGCTAAATAATCAAATGCTTCTTTGCTTACAACATTTCCAGCACCTATTTTTACTTTTCCATCATATTTATTATGTACCCACTCTATAACTTCTTTTTGCCATACTGAATATCCATCTGATGAATCTAAACATAATACATCAGCTCCAGCTTCAACTAATGCTGGTATTCTTTCTTCGTAATCTCTTGTATTAACTCCAGCACCTACCATATATCTTTTTTCTGAATCTAATAATGATAATGGATTTTCTTTATGTTGCTCATAGTCTTTTCTAAATACTAATGAATTTAAATTTCCATTTTTATCTATAACTGGCAAACAATTTATTTTCTTATCCCAAATAATATCATTAGCTTCTGAAAGTGTTAGACCGACTCTTGCATAAACTAATTTTTCCATTGGTGTCATTATATCTTCTACTTTTTTGTCTAAACTATCTCTTGTTATTCTGTAATCTTTACTTGTAATTATTCCTAGTAATTTTCCAGTTGGTTCACCATTGTCTGTTACAGGTATTGTAGAATGATCTGTTTGTTCTTTTATTTCTAAAATATTAGCTAAAGTATCACCAGGTTTTACATTCCATTTACTTTTTACAAATCCTGATTTTGCTTCTTTTACATTTTTAACCATCTTAGCTTGTTCTTCAACTGTTTGTGACATATAAATAAATGCAAGACCACCTTCTCTAGCTAATGCTATTCCCATTTCTTCTCCTGAAACAGCTTGCATTATCGCAGATGTAAATGGTACATTTAAATACATTGAAGCTTCTTCTCCTACTTTATGTTTTACAAGTGGCGTTCTTAATGAAATTTTATCAGGTGTACACTCTCTTGTTGTTAATCTTGGTATTAGTAAGTATTCATTAAATGTTTTTGATTCTTCTGATAAATATGTTGCCATTTTCATTTCCTCCCTTTTAATAAATATTTATTATTATACTTTATTTATTAACAAATTGCAATAAAAAACTTTATACTGTTTTTCTATATAAAGTGCATATAAAAATACACGGACTTTTAATTCTATAATTTTTTCAAAGTCCGCTTTTATAAAATATACAATTGTGAAAAGGTTTTTATATAATAGAAAATGTAAAGTCCTCTCTATTACATAAAATTTTTTTGCTTTAGAGCTACTTTTTATTTTTTCCAATTTAATATTTGATTATTATAAGTTCTTTCTTCCTCTTCTTCTATTATATCGTCAATCTTATTTTTCTTAAATAATCCTTTTTTCTTTTCTTTTGGTTGATCATATGATTTAGATTGAGCTATAGCTTCTTCTACTGTTAATGTCTTTTCAAAATCTATAATATTTTTAACAGGTTGCTTATATACACCTTCAATATAATAATTCTTTTTTGGTAGTGTATGCAAATTTACATATTGATTATATCTTTCAATAATTTTTTTATCTTTTCTACTTAAAGAATCTATATTTTCATCTAAATGAATATATCTCCATATTAAATGACGTTCATAAGAATCAAATTCAGATTTTTTTAAATTTTCATAACTAAACTCAATTTTAAATTGAAAATTTTCTATACTTATTGTAATATTACTCCAAGGTTTTCTCTTAGCTTTTGTCATATTTTCTCTTAATGATTTTATAAGATTATAAATATCAGTAATTAATTTAGAATATTGTTCTTCATCTATATTAAATATTGACGGAATTTCATAACCATTTACAAACTTTTTCTTTATTATACCTTTAGGTAAATAATAAAAATACATTTCCCCAACTGGTTTCTGGTTTGGAACGTCAATAACAGAAGCATATAAAAATATACTTTCCCATTTTTCTGGTATTATATAAAACAATTTTTTTTGTATTTCAGAATACAAAATTTTTTCTTCTGGTAAACTTATCATAAATTTCTCCTAAAAGTTAATTTTCTAGCAAACTTTCACCTGTCATTTCATCTGGTTTTTCTAACCCCATTATATCTAGCATTGTTGGTGCTAAGTCAGCCAAACGACCTTCTTTTAGTTTTTTATTACTTGGTAATCCTACAATTGCTAAAGGAACAGGGTTAGTAGTATGTGCTGTATGTGGCTCTCCTGTTTTATAATCTATCATTTGCTCACAATTACCATGATCTGCTGTTATTAGTAATGTACCATTTACCTCATTTATTACATTTACAATTTTATAAACACATTCATCAATTGCTTCTAAAGCTTTTATTGTGGCATCTAAACTTCCAGTATGACCTACCATATCTGGATTAGCAAAATTTAAAATTATTGAATCATATTTTTGAGATTTTATTGCTTCAATAACTTTATCACACACTTCATATGCACTCATTTCTGGTTTCATATCATATGTTTCAACTTTAGGAGATGGTATTAATATTCTATCTTCACCTTTATATTGCCCTTCTTCACCACCATTAAAGAAAAATGTTACATGAGGATATTTTTCTGTTTCTGCTATTCTTAATTGTGTTAGACCTCTTCTACTTATATACTCACCAAAAGTATTTCTTAATTTTTCTTTTTTATAAGCAATTTTGACATTTGGCATTGTACTATCATAAGTAGTCATACAAACATAGTATGTATTAATTTTCTTTGTTTCAAAGGCATCAAATTCTGGATCTACAATACTTTTTGTAAGTTCTATTGCTCTATCTGGTCTAAAATTAAAAAATATCACAGAATCTCCTTCTTCGATTTTGGCAATTGGATCTCCTTCTTTATTAATAATAACTATAGGTTTAACAAATTCATCAAATACTTCTTTTTGATATGATTCTTCTATAG
>CANQEK010000097.1 GCA_947594985.1 uncultured Clostridia bacterium | reverse complement strand
GGCGGTCCGTACGAGATTCGAACTCGTGATCTTCTGCGTGACAGGCAGACGTCATAGGCCTCTAGACTAACGGACCATTGGTTGCGGGAGAAGGATTTGAACCTACGACCTTTGGGTTATGAGCCCAACGAGCTACCGAACTGCTCCATCCCGCGATAAAACAAAATTGGCGGAGAAAGAGGGATTCGAACCCCCGCGCCGTTGCCGACCTCCTGGTTTTCAAGACCAGTCCCTTCAACCGGACTTGGGTATTTCTCCGTATTCCATTAATTAGGAACAAGTTGATTATAACATAGTTAGAAAAAAATAGTCAACAATTTTTGTGTATTTTTAGCCCCTTTTTCTATTTTATGAAATATAATACCCACTTATTCCTAAAAATTTTAATTATTTATATAAAAAAGTTCTATACAGAACTTTAAAAACACATGGTGTCCTGTATGCGACTTGAACGCATGACCCTTTGATTAAAAGTCAAATGCTAATTTAGAATAATAGAATTTTAAATGATATACCACAATCAATAACAAATTAAGGGACCCTCTCCCCCTTTTTTTGTTTTCTTTAAAAGACGGTTACTACTCAAAATTTATCTAACAAAAAAATTTTTCACAAAACACTATAATATATATAATATTATAATATCTATATACTATACTATACTATAGTTTGTTATAATATATACTATATTTATAATATACTATAAGTATATATATATACGTACAAATTAAATTACTATTACAAACTTTTTTATCGCAAAAATGCATTGCATAAAGCATTGCAAAAAAGCCGTTAATTTGCTATAATTATTATGGAAGTGAATTTTTAAATATAAGGCTTTAACCTAAACTTGCAAAGGAGTAAATTTTATGGACGAAAAAATGCATTGTACTAGATGTAATAAACTTTTTGAACCTGACGGAACATCTAGTTTATGTCTAAATTGTAGAAGAAAGAGAAATACGAATGTTTACACAGTAATTGGAATAATTATAATAGCCTCAGGGCTTATATTAGGAAGCGTCTTAGGTAGCACTTATAAAAAAACAGTGCTTATAAAAGAATCAAGTATAAGTTCAGCATATAATGATTATGAAGAAAAATTTAATACAGAATTAATGTTTACTACATGGTGCTTAACCTCATTTATGAGTATTATACCATTTATGGGACATTCAATTTGTTACAGATTGGATAAAATTATAGATAAAAATTAATTTTATTCACTTCCACTATAAAAAGACACAATTTTAGTGTCTTTTAATTACTTTTTTTATCTTTCATATTTTCTAGTGCATATTCACATGCCTGAATAACGAACCTAGAAAAAGAAACATTTTCTCCTATAATAGCTTTTTCTATTTTTTCAATTAATTCAACAGGAAATCTTATCGTCTTATTTTCTGTTTGTTTTGTATATGGTTTTAATTTAAAAGTCATTTTATACCTCCAAAATAATAGTATTACAAAACAGGCAATAAATATGCATTGCATTTTATAATGCTTATTTATTATTCAAAACGTAATTTGACATATTTAAAGCCTTTCTTAAATGTGGTCTTTCATCAAAAGGTATATGCCACTCAGCAGAAAATATTTCACCATTAATTTTGTTTAATATATAGGGGTAGCCAAATAATTTATAAAATTTTTTAATTGATGCATTTCTAGTAGTATAAATAATTAGTTCCTTTTTTCATAATCAAAATTTAAAATAGTTTCCACCTCCTCTTTTGTTTTTCTATTAAATTTTTCCATATAATCATTTCCTTTCTAAATATATATATATAAGTATTAGTAATATAGATATAAATTTATTTATTTATTATATTTATTACTTAGATATTTTTCTCAACCATAGTCCCCTATTTTATATGGCTTTCTCTATAACTATTTTTGGAGTTAAAATACTGACCATATTTCCAATAAGAGATACACTGTTTATTCACATAGTTTAATGCATTATCTATATTATCGTTAGTAGATATAGACACACGATATTTTCTTTTTAATATTAAAATGTCCTTTACAAGGGTACTAAAATAAGAAGCACTTGAAAATTCATTTCCAATAACATATATGTGAAAATGCCACTCCACATTTTCTCCTGTAATCATTTTACGAGGTCTTCCTCTTAATTTGTTATGATTATATGTTACTTTTGCACTATTACTATTCACATTAGATATACCAATCACAAATGATATGTTAGAGAAATTATTATTATTTTTTATATACCTTTTCATAAATTGATATATATTTTTTAATCCTTTTCGAATGCTATCTTCACTTTTAAATTTGTCAGATATGTTAATAGAATAAATTAATGGCATTTTTAAATCCCTCCTTTTTCAAATTTACTATAGCAAATAATACCTTTTTTTTATAAAATAAAGTGAGGGGAAAAGTGAGGGAAATAAAAAATGTCAAAAAAATATATTGAAACTATTAGTAATACAGAGTTTAATTTAAACGAAAGGAGCTATGCGAAAAGTATGAGACTTCAATTTACTCCGGCAGGTTACGCCATGGTATTCAAAAATATCACCACACAAAAAAATATTGATAACTCTGTATTAGCAAGTACAATAGACTTAGGAAAATTGTTATATGAAAACAAAAAATATTATATAGACAACATTATTAATGCTTACAATTCTTATAATAATTTTGTTCATCAACAATTTAACATGTTGGCAAGAGACGATTTTTCCCAACCATTATTAACAATAGAAACTACTAACGTATGGAAAAACAAACACTTTGTTAAAAAATTGCAAAATTGGTTTATAAGTTGTGGATTCCCTAACGAATATTTAAAAGAAGAAGACAAAGCAATATTAAGACCTGATGACTTAATTAAAGTATTATTTTTTTGTTATAACAACTATGTTTTATTTTTAAATTTATTAAGTAAGAAGGAGAGCAAAACAATAATCTATAATGTACAATATACTTTTTCTACTGAAAACAACAAAATTGAAAGTACTTTTAATACTTTGCAAGATGTTATCAATAAAGACTTAGTAAATTGGATTTTAGGAAAAGGGTCAAATTTAAATAAATGTGAATACTGTGGAACTTATTTCTTTGGAAGAAAAAACAAAAAATGCTGTAGCAACTATTGTAAAGATTTAAAAAATAGAAAATACGAAAAAAGAAAGGAAAGAAAAATTACACAATCAAATGATAGCGAAAATAAACGAGAACAAATACAAAATAACGATTGATTGTGGTAAAACCGGAGAGAAAAGAAAACGAATTTCAAAAATTTTTTATGGTTCGTATGAAGAAGCAAAATACTTTGAAAAAGAACTAAAAAAGCAAAATAATTTTTATACAGAAAAAAATGATAGTTTTCATAAAGAAAATGAAATTATTAACTTAAATAAGGTAATTGATATGTATTTACAATTATACTGTGAAAACAATTTAAAAACTAACACTATTTATAATTATAAAAGCCTTTTAAAAACAATTAGGAAAGAATTAGGAGATATTCCTATAAAAGATATAAATGTTTTAACCTTAGAAAACTATTATTATTTATTAAAAAATGAAAATTATAGCTCAAACACTATAATTCATCATTATAATTTAATTAATGCTTTACTAGAACAAGCTTTAAAGTGGGAATTAATAAACAAAAACCCAAATTCTTTAATAAAAAAACCAAAACTCACTAAAAACGAAGCGGATTTTTATACCCAAGAAGAACTAAAACTATTATTAAACGCTCTTGAAAATGAGCCGTTAAATCATCAAGTACCTATTATATTAACAATAGATACTGGTATGCGTAGAGAAGAATTAAATGGCTTATTATGGAAAGATATTGATTTTGAAACTAACACAGTACATATTAATAAAGTTAGAATTGCAGTAGGCGATAAAATTCTTGTAGAAGATACAAAAACTAAATATTCTCAAAGAATAATTACCGTTTCTGATTTTACTATAAATAAATTAAAAAAATTAAAAGAAAGTCAGAAAAGACAATTTGAAAAGCTAAATAAAAAATGGAAAGAAGATAATTATGTTTTCTTAAATGACAAATGTAATCCATATTATCCCGACAGTTTATCAAAAATTTTTAAAAAAATATTAAAAAGATATAACTTAAGAATTATTACATTTCATCAATTAAGACATACAAATGCTACATTACTGATTAATTCTAACACAGATATAAAAACTGTTAGTAAAAGATTAGGACATGCAAATATTTCTACAACTTTAAACATTTATACCCATGTATTAGATAAAACAGAAAAACAAGTTGCCCAAAAAATGAACGAAATTTTCCAAAACAATTAATACATGACACCTTTATGCCACTTTTATGCCACTTTTAGGTATGAAAAAAAGTTTATGAAAATATCATAAACCCTTTTAAACTCAATGGTGTCCTGTATGCGACTTGAACGCATGACCCTTTGATTAAAAGTCAAATGCTCTACCGACTGAGCTAACAGGACATAATTACAATTACACAATAAAATTTGGTTGCCTCGGATGGAATCGAACCATCGAAATGTCAGAGTCAAAGTCTGATGCCTTACCGCTTGGCTACGAGGCAATAAAATATGGTGGAGAG
>CANQEK010000096.1 GCA_947594985.1 uncultured Clostridia bacterium | reverse complement strand
TAAGTACATAACTATAGTTCAAAATAGTATCGTAAAAGATGCAAAAGATAAATTTGCTGGTATATCTATTAAAGATGTTGCTTCAGCAATAATTCAAGTAAGAGATATAGAAATCCCAGAAGATAAAGTTTTAATAGATATAGTTCCTGATAAATTTATATTAGAAGATGGTAAAGCAGTAGATGATCCAGTCGGTAAATTTAGCAGTAATTTTACTCTAACAGCACAAATTATATTAGCTGAAAAAGAATATATAAAACAATTAACATCTGTGTTTAAAAAGGCAGGTATAGAAATAGATGGAGTTGTTCCAACATCATTAGCAGAAAGAAATTTAGTATTAGATACAAATGAATTATCTGATAATGTTATGATATTAGATATAGGTGCAGGAAACACAGAAATAGGAATATTCAATAGTTCAACTTTTGTTTATACAAATACAATTGCACTTGGTGGAGATAATATTACTAGTGATATTGCTTATGTTTTAAATGTTTCAAAGGAAGAAGCTGATAAATTAAAAAGGCAATATGGATTAGCGTTAAAATCTTTTATAGATAATGATAATAATATTGTACTTAACACTTGCAAAGATATTGATTCAAAAAATATGACAATAAAAAGTTCTGATCTTATAGAAATAATAGAGGCAAGAATAGAGGAAATATTTACATTAGTTAACAAAGATATAACATCTCATGGAATAAAAAATAATATAAATAATGTTATTTTAACTGGAGAAGGTATAATAAATATAAATAAGAGTGATATGGCAGGAAAAATAATATTAAATATACCAGTAAAAATTTCTACAGGAAGATTAGTAAGTACTGTAAAATCAAATTATAGAGTTAGTTATGCCTTGGTTAGATATATAGCAGCTAGACCTTATGCAAAAACGGTTTCTAGTAGTATATCAGTGAAGACAGAAAAAAAATTAATTAAAACTATTTTAGAAAAAGTAAAAGATTTTTTCTATTCATAATATTTAACAACTTATTTAATTTTTAAATAGAATATGTGTTTTTAATTTTAATATATGTGATAAAAGGAGGAAAATACCTTATGATTATGGATGATAATGACTTAAATTATATGATGGATGGAACTGCAACAATAAAAGTTATAGGTGTTGGAGGAGCTGGAAATAATGCTGTTAATAGAATGATTGAAGCTGGAATAAAAAATGTTGAATTTATAGCTGTTAATACAGATAGACAAGCATTAAATGAATCAAAAGCTAGTTCTAAGATACAAATTGGTGAAAAATTAACTAAAGGTTTAGGAGCAGGAGCAAATCCTGATATTGGAGCTCAAGCTGCAGAAGAAAGTAAAGCTGAAATTGCTGAAGTATTAAAAGGTGCTGATATGGTATTTGTAACAGCTGGTATGGGAGGTGGAACTGGAACAGGTGCTGCTCCTATAGTAGCTGCAACAGCAAAAGAAATGAATATATTAACAATTGGTGTAGTTACAAAACCATTTACGTTTGAGGGAAAGAAAAGATTATCACAAGCAGAACGTGGCGTTGCAAGCTTAAAAGGTAAAGTAGATACATTAGTAGTAATACCAAATGATAAATTATTACAAGTAATTGATAGAAAAACTTCTATGATAGAAGCTTTTAGAATGGCTGATGATGTTTTAAGACAAGGTGTACAAGGAATATCAGATTTAATTTCTGTACCAGGTGTTATTAATTTAGATTTTGCTGATGTTAGAACAATAATGTTAAATCAAGGTATGGCACATATGGGAATTGGATGTGCAAGTGGAGAAAATAGAGCAGAAGATGCAGCAAAACAAGCAATACAAAGTCCATTGCTAGAAACATCAATTGAAGGAGCTAGAGGAATAATTATAAATATTACTGGTGGAAGTGATATGGGATTACATGAAGCTAATACTGCTGCTGAATTAGTTCAAAGAAGTGCAGATCCAGAAGCTAATATAATTTTTGGTACAGTTATAGATGATTCAATGGGAGATGAATTACAAATTACAGTTATAGCTACTGGATTTGAAAAAGAAGATGAAAAAAGAACAAGTTCACCATATGAAAATATTGTTGCTGATGCTTGGAGAAAAAGAAGTTCAAATACAACAACATCTACATCTAATGATTCTAATGGTGATTTAGATATTCCTACATTTTTAAGAAAAAATAAAGGATTGGGAAATAAATAGTTATTTTAAAAATATCTTATAAAAATTAATGCGAACAATGCAAAAAGTTAATAAGCGAATTTTTGCAAATGTTCGCATTTTTGTTTGAAAATTAAAATAAATTTAAAAGAAATAATCTTTTTTGTAGATTATTTCTTTTTTTCTACCCTATAAAATGACAGTTTTTTTAATACAAGAGTAGTACAATATATTCAAATATAATACTAGTATTTAATTTATGAAAGGATTTATATCGAATTTATAAAATGACTATATACTTAGATGTAGTACTTTTTGAAAATGTTGTTCTAAATTATATTATTATTTTATCAACAGCAATTATTAGTAAATCACAAATAAAGCTTGCAAGAATAATATTATCAAGCATTGTTGGAGGAATATTTTCAATACTAAATTATGTTATAAGAATTAGTTTTATAAATAGTATATTATTTAAAATATTAATTTCTATAATAATGATGTTAATAGCATTTCAAAATTATAATATAAACAAACTATTAAAACAAATTATATTTTTTTATTTAGTATCATTTACTTTTGGTGGAATTGCATTTATGTTATTATTTTTTATAAATCCAAAAGGAATTATAATGGACGGAACTCATTTTGTTGGAACATATCCTATAAAAGTTGCTGTTTTAGCTGGAGGAATAGGATTCATAATAATAACAATAGTATCAAGTATGATAAAAAATAGAATAAATAAAAAAACAATTATATGTGAATTAGAAATTTTTTATGAAGGAAAAAACAAAAAAGTAAAAACAATGTTAGATACAGGGAATCTATTAAAAGAACCAATAAGTAATGCTGATGTTGTGATAGTTGAGAAAGAAAGTTTAGAAGATATTATTTCTAAAGATATATTGGAAAATATTACTAATATTATAACAGGTAAATGGATAGAATCAGAAAATGTACATTCATATAAATTTAAGTTAATTCCTTTTTCATCATTGGGAAATGATAATGGATTACTAATAGGTTTCAAACCAGATTATATAAAAATTTATAATGATGAAGAAGTTATAAGAAATGATGTTTTAATAGGAATTTATGATGGAAAATTATCAAAAAATAATTTATATACAAGTTTAATAGGATTGAATGTTTTAGAAGAAGTTGTTTAAAAAATAAAGTATATATTTATTAGACAAGGAGGAAAAATGAATTTTTTAAAAAGATTTAAAAGTAAAGTATTGAAAATTTTAGGAAAATTTTTTTATAGAGATAATTTAGGAAAATTTCCAATTTTTTATATAAAAGGAAGTCAAACTTTACCACCACCATTAGATATTGTTGAAGAAGAAAAATTATTACAAAAACTTATGCTTAATGATCAAGAAGCAAAACAAATTCTTGTTGAAAGAAACTTAAGACTTGTCGTTTATATTGCAAAGAAATTTGAAAATACTGGAATTGATTTTGAAGATTTAATATCAATAGGAACAATAGGATTAATGAAAGCTATAAATACATTTAATGTAGATAAAAATATAAAACTTGCAACATATGCTTCTAGATGTATTGAGAATGAAATTTTAATGCAATTACGACGTAATACGAAAATTAAAAATGAAGTTTCCATTGATGAACCATTAAATAAAGATGGAGATGGTAATGAATTATTATTGTCAGATATTTTAGGAACAGATAATGATATAACTTCAAAAGCTATAGAAGATGAAGTTGATATGAAATTATTAAAAATTGCTATAAGCAAATTAGATAAAAGAGAGAAATATATTATGCAATTAAGGTTTGGAATTGAAAGTAATGAAAAAGAAAAAACGCAAAAAGAGGTTGCAGATATGCTTGGTATATCTCAAAGTTATATTTCTAGATTAGAGAAAAAAATAATGAATAAAATGAAAAAAGAAATTACAAGTAAAACAGGATAAGCATCCTGTTTTATTACAATTATATTAAAGTTGTTGTAAAAATAAAGTATTAGATATAAAATTACAATGTAATAATATTTAGTTTTAATTATTTTTATGGAGGTACTTGAATTGAACCAAAGAAAAAGTGATGGAAAGAGAAACAAAAAGCAAAATAATGAAGAAATTAACGATTTAGATTTTAAAGATCTTAATGAATTGGACGAAGAAGATGAAAACGAGGAATATGAAATAGTAGATGATGAAGACGAAGACGAGGAATATGAAATAGTAGATGAGGAAGAAGACGAAGACGACGAGGAATACGAAGTAGTAGAAGATGAAGATGACGAGGAATATGAAGTAGTAGATGATGAAGAAGGCGAAGACGACGAAGAATATGAAGTAGTAGATGATGAAGAAGGCGAAGATGACGAGGAATATGAAGTAGTAGATGATGAAGAAGGCGAAGATGACGAAGAATATGAAGTAGTAGATGATGAGGAAGACGAAGACGACGAAGAATATGAAGTAGCAGATGATGAAGAAGACGAAGATGATGA
>CANQEK010000095.1 GCA_947594985.1 uncultured Clostridia bacterium | reverse complement strand
AACATATTTAAAACTATCCTCAAATTCTTGTTGCCATGGTGTATCTTTTGAAAACGCAAAACCTTCCATTTTCTGTCTTTTAGCATAAAGCTCTATTAATTCTTCAGCAACTTCTCTTAAGTTATTTTTTACTTTTGCTTTAGTTTTATCCCAATCTTTAGAGCCTAATCTATTAAGTTTTGGTCCTATTTTTTCTGGACCTATATATTTTCTAATATTATCTAAAGAATTTGTAGGTATATATAAAATATCATCATCTTTGTACTTTAATTTAATATAATCTTTTGTAACTCCATCCGCTTTTATGGTATTTACTCCCAAATATTGACCTATCCCATGAGCCCTATGAACAATATAATCTCCTTCTTTTAAATCAGAAAAAACTAAAATTGGCTCACTTTCTTTAAAAGTAGTAGATGATTTTAATCTTGTTTTAACTTTTGTTTCAAAAAGTTCTTCTGTAGAAATAACTAAAAGATTACCATCAAAAAATTCAAATCCCGCAGAAATAGCTCCTGGTGTGATATTTACCACCCCAAGAGTCAAATCATCTTCTAAAAAATCTGTATATATATTTGGTATTTCTTTTTCTAAAAGTAAGGTAGATAATTTCCTACAATTTTCCTTGCTTCCGCCTAGAATTACTGTTTGTTTTCCTTGTTTAATTGCTTCTTGTAGTTCCTGAAACAGTAAATCCATTGAACTACGAAAAAAGTTGACCTCCCTATAGCTAAAGCTATATCCGTTTCTTTTTGCATGCATACTTTGTTTATCTACAAATCCAACATCCTGTTTTTCTAAATAAATAGTCTGTTTATTTTGTAGATTATCTAAAAATTTTAAATAATCTTCTATTTCTATTAAAATTTCAGGAATAATTTTATTTTTTTCAGTTAAATCTTTAATTAAATTTGTATTATCTTTTGATATATTTTCTGCTCTTGCTTTTATTTTTGATATTTCATCAATAAAAACAATAACATCTTTTCTCAAATAATCTAAAAGAGTCGAAGTTTTTTCATAAAAGCTATCAAAATATTTATCTATCTTAGTCAAAAAATCTTCATTTTTTATTTGTTTAACATCTTCCTCAACTTTTTCCTTTACTGAATCAGGATAATTTTTTTCTTGTATTCTACTACAAACCGTTTCTAAATCTGTCTCTAATAAAAATTCATAAGCTGGGAATACTTCTATTTCTTCTAACATTTTTACAGTTCTTTGAGTTGCAAAACTAAATTTTCTTATAGAATCTATTTCATCTCCCCAAAATTCTATTCTAACTCCAGAGTCAACAGAAGTAGCAATATCAACTATTCCACCTCTTACACTAAATTGTCCTTTTCCTTCTATTAAATCGTATCTTTCATATCCTAAAAAAAATAATTTTTCTTTTAATTCTTCAAGATTTAAAGTATCTCCTACCTTAATTTTTATAACATTTTTATAAAGACTTTCCTTTGTTATCATTTTTTGCATAGCAGCTTCAATCGTTGTAACAATTATCTTCTTATCATTTCTTAATAATTCATTTAATACTGAAATTCTTTTAAATAATATATCTTTGCTCTCAGCAATATAATCAAAACTAATTACTTCTCTTTTGGGAAAAAACTTTACATTTTCTCCAAAAAACTCTAAATCTTTAATAATTTTTTTTGCTTGCATTTCATTATATGTTATAATGCAAATTGATTTTTCAGAATAAAATTTTGTACTATATGCCATATGAACTTTACCACTATCTGTTAATCCTGATAACATTATAGGTGTAGTACCTTTATTGACTTCAAATAAATAATCATTAAATTTTTTAACATTAGGTACTATTTTTACAATAGAATTCATTTTTATTTCCTTTCGTTTAATTTATTCTAAGTCTAAAACTTATATAGTAGTATTAAGCATTAAGTGTTATAAGATTATTTTATAAAACATTTAATTATTATATAATATTTTTAACGTTTTTTCAAGTAGTCAAACATTCTACGTGCCCTATATAAGTCGCAAGTATTTTTATCGAACCAAATTTTAAAAAAAATTATATATAATAAAAATTATTCATATTATAACTATTTATGAATATATATTATAAACAGCATATATTTATAGTAATAAATAAAATTATCTATTATTTAGTTTAACTCTGTTTTCTAGAAAGGATTGATAAATATTTATGAATTTTATTGTAATCTCAATAAAGAAATATTTTCTAACTTTCATTTTAATATTATTTACAATTTCTTTATTAATATTTTCTAATAATAATTTTTTAGCAGCACAAAATGGACTAGTTCTTTGGGCAACAAAAGTATTACCTAGTCTTTTTCCTTTTTTTATAGCTACAGAATTGCTGTGCCAAACAAATTTTACTTATATATTAGGTAAATTTTTAAATAAATTTATGAGACCGTTATTTAATGTTCCTGGAGAAAGTGCAATTGCTGTTATTTTAGGAACAATTAGTGGCTATCCTGTTGGAGCTAAAGTAGTCTGCAATTTAAAAAATCAAAAAATAATTTCAAAAATTGAAGCAGAAAGGCTTATTGCATATACTAATAATTCTGGTCCTTTGTTTATATTAGGTACTGTAGGTATTGCCTTATTTGGAAATAAAAAAATTGGATTACTACTTCTAATTTCACATATTTTAGCTTCATTAGCTGTAGGATATTGTTTTAAATTTTGGAAAAAAAATAAATTAGATATTAATTATAGTGAAACAAAATTTAATTCTCAATTTACACCTATTAAAATTTCTGATTTTGGAGAAATTCTAGGAAATTCTATCAAAAAGTCTATATCTACTATTCTTTCAATAGGAGGATTTATTGTTCTTTTTTCAGTTATATTATCAATTTTAGAAACTTCTGGTATATTGGTAATTTTATCAACTTTAATTAAAAATACAACAAAAATTCCAGAAGATATAAGTATAAGTTTTATAACTGGAATTATTGAACTTACTAATGGTGTAAATTTGTCAGCTAATCTTTTTAATTCATATAATAATATTTCTATTTTAATAACATCATTCTTATTAGGATTTGGAGGTATTTCTGTACTTTTACAGGTATATAGTATTATAGTTAAAGAAAATATTTCTATTAAACCTTACTTTTTTGGTAAATTACTTCAAGGTTTATTCTCATCAATTTTTACATTTCTATTTTTATGTTTAATATAAAAAAGAAGTTGATTAAAAAGTAACTTTCTTTTAAATCAACCTCTTTTTTACAACTGCCTTTATGTCTTTTTTTATTATTCATCTAATTTATATTTATTTCTTTCCACATAACTTGTATGTAATAACTCATGAGCCCTATGACTACCAAATTCTCCTAAATACTCATTATATATTTTTATAAGTATAGGATTTTCATGAGATTTTCTAATAGTACTTTTTTCATCAATTGTATATAAAGCATTTGCTCTTTTAGCTCTTATATCTATGCTTGCTCTTTCTTTTGACGTTCTAATTGGTTGGCCTCCACCCATTACACATCCGCCTGGACAAGCCATAATTTCAACAAATTGATAATCTGCTTTTCCACTTTTTATTTCTTCCATAATTGTTTGTGCATTTTTTAATCCTGATGCAACCACAACTTTAACTTTTTGTCCATTTATATCTATCTCTGCTCTTTTGATTCCACTTTCTCCTCTTACATCCTCATACTCTAATTTTTCAAAATGATTTCCTGTAAGTTTTTCTTGAACAGTTCTTAAAGCAGCTTCCATAACTCCACCTGTTGTTCCAAAAATAGCACCTGCACCAGTTGCCTCTCCCATAGGATCATCAAAACCTGAATCTTCTAATCCTATAAAATCAATATGTGCTTGTTTTATCATTCTTGCTAGTTCTCTAGTTGTTATTACAGCATCAACATCTGGATATCCTGCTCCTGACATATTATCTCTAGTTATTTCAAATTTCTTTGCAATACAAGGCATTACTGAAACAACAAATATTTTACTTGGATCAATACCATTTTTTTCTGCAAAATAAGATTTAATTAATGCACCAAACATTTGATGTGGTGATTTACAAGAAGATAGATTTGGAATTAATTCTGGATAATTCATTTCCATATATCTAACCCATCCTGGACTACATGAAGTAATCATTGGAAGTGTTCCACCATTAGAAAATCTTTCTATAAATTCTGTTCCTTCTTCTACTATAGTAAAATCAGCACCTGTATTTGTATCAAATACTTTATCAAAGCCCAAATTTCTTAAAGCTGTAACCATTTTTCCTGCAACATTTGTCCCTATTTCCATTCCAAATTCTTCGCCAAGAGCAACCCTAACTGCAGGAGCTGTTTGAACTACAACATATTTTTCATCATCACGTAAAGCTCTCCATACTTGATTTGTGCTATCTTTTTCTTTTAATGCTCCAACAGGACAAGCTTCTATACATTGACCACAGAAAGTACAATTTACATCATTTAAACTTTTATCTTTATATGTAGAAACAGCTGATGTAAATCCTCTACCTGTAGAATCAATAGCTCCAATACCTTGAACTTTTTTGCAAGTTGCAACACATCTTCTACATAAAACACACTTATTAAAATCTCTAACTATAGCTGGTGACATATCATCTATTTGATGAACATTTCTATCACCTTTATATTTTATATCATCAATATAAAATTCTTGTGCTAATTTTTGTAATTCACAAGTACCATTTCTAGTACAAGTTAAACATTCTCTATCATGATTTGAAAGTATTAAGTC
>CANQEK010000094.1 GCA_947594985.1 uncultured Clostridia bacterium | reverse complement strand
AATAATAAATTAATATCTGAAACCAAAATTTCTTTTTTATATAAATCTTTTTCTTCACCAACTATAACTTCATTTTTTTCACTATTAAATCCTAAAACAAATAATGGTACAGGATTAGAAATTCCAAGACCTCTTCTTTGCCCAATCGTATAATTATAAAGTCCTGTATGTTTTCCTAAAACTTTACCTTCTATATTTACTATATTTCCTTCTTTAGGTTTTATGCTTGAGTTATTCTCTAAAAATTTTTTATAATTACCATCTGGTACAAAGCATATATCTTCACTATCAGGTTTGTTAGCAATTTTTAAATTTTTATTTTTAGCTATATTTCTTATTTCTTCTTTATCTTTAAAATCACTTAGTGGAAAAATTATATATTCAAGTAAATCTTTTGGAATATTCCATAAAACATAACTTTGATCTTTTTTTCCAGCATTAGATTTTTTTAAAATCCATCTTTTATATTTTTGGCTATATTCTGTTTTTGCATAATGACCTGTTGCTATATATGTACATTCTAATTCTTTTGCCTTTTCATACATTAAACCAAATTTCATATATTTATTACATTCAATACAAGGATTTGGTGTTTTACAATTTGCATAACAATTTATAAAATCTTCTATAACATATTTTCTAAACTCATTTTTATAATCAAAAATAAAATGTGGAATACCTATTTGATTACACACATTTTTTGCATCTAAATATGTATTTGTATTACAACAACTACTTCCAGCAAATAGCTCAAGAGTAGCTCCAATAACATCATATCCTTTTTCTTTTAGTAGAACTGCTGATACACTACTATCAACACCTCCACTCATACCAAGTAAAACTTTTTTATTTTTCATTCCTTTTTCTCCAAAAATACCTTATTAATACTAATGGCAACAATCTATATTTCCTTTTCCTTGTTTTTCTTTTTTTTCTATAATATCTTCCATTGTATGCCATGCTAAAAGTGCGCACTTTACTCTAGCTGGCATATTTGAAACATTTTGAAAAGCAATAGCATCTTCTAATTTCTTTAATTCCTCTTCATCTGTAATTTCTCTTTTAATCATATTTATAAAAGTTTTAATTATTTGTTTTGCCTCTTCTATTGTTTTACCTTTTAAAGTGTCTATCATAACAGATGTAGATGCTTGAGAAATAGCACATCCATGTCCAGAAAATGCCATATCTTCAATTATATCTCCATTTAATTTTACTTCTAAAGTTATTTCATCTCCACAATTTGGATTATGTCCAAGACTTGTAAAATTAGCATTTGATAATTTCTTTTTATTATAAGAATTCATACTATGTTCCATTATTAACTCATTATATACTTCTGTTAAATCTTCCATATTTCATCATTAAAATTTTAATTCTATTAATAAAAATTTTAATTTTCCCTCCTTTAGCCTTTTTATCTTATTTGTATTATATATTGGTATTATATATTTTATTATATTTTTATATATGTTATTTATATATTTTTATATGTTCTTTATATATTTTTTAAACATATTATAAGCTTTTTCAAGAGCTTTAATTAAATTATCAACATCTTGTTTAGTATTATATAAATAAAAACTTGCTCTACAAGTTGAATCAATTCCTAAAAATCTCATCAATGGTTGTGCACAATGATTTCCTGAACGGACACATACTTTTTCAGAATCTAAAATACTTGCAACATCATGAGGATGTATACCTTTTATATTAAAAGATATTACGCTTGAATGGTTTTCTCTATTAGGTGTTAAATATAAATCAAGGTAATCAAGTTTTCTTAAATTTTCTATTGCATAACTTATAATCTCGTCTTCAATTTCTTTTATTTTATCATATCCAATATTTTCAATATAATCAATAGCAGCACCTAAACCTACTATTGCTTCAATATTTTGAGTACCTGCCTCAAATTTATTAGGAAGTGGTGCAAACGTTGTTTCTTGCTCATAAACATATTCTATCATATCACCACCCATTATAAAAGGAGACATTTTATTTAATAATTCTTTTTTTCCATATAAAACGCCAATTCCTAAAGGAGCAAGCATTTTATGTCCTGAAAACACTAAAAAATCTGCATTTAAATCTTGTACATCTATTTTCATATGAGGAATACTTTGTGATGCATCAACTATAACTATAGCACCCTTTTTATGTGCATATTTTATTATTTTATCAATATTGTTTATAGTTCCTAAAACATTTGAAACATGTGTTATTCCAACTATTTTAGTTCTATCTGTTATTTTGCTTTCAATTTCTTCATCAGACAATTCAAATTCTTTATTTATATACATATAATTTAATTTACTACCAGTATTTTTGCATACTTTTTGCCATGGAACTAAATTAGAATGATGTTCCATAATTGAAATAACAACTTCATCATCTTTTTTTAAATTTTCCAACCCATAAGAATAAGCAAGTAAATTTAAACTTTCAGTTGCATTTTTTGAAAAAATAATTTCGTCTTTAGATTTTGCATTTATGAAATTGGCGATTTTAACTCTAGTATTTTCATAATATTCTGTTGCTTCAATACTCAAAGAATAAGCTCCTCTATGTATATTAGCATTATATTTTTTATAAAATTCATCTATTGTTTGAATAACTTGTTCTGGTTTTTGAGTTGTTGCACCACTATCTAAATATGTTATATTTCTATTTTTAAAAATTGGAAAATCCTTTTTTAAGTTCATTTTTATAATTATCTAACCTTTCTTATTATTTTTAATAATATTATTTATATATTTTCTTTGTTATTTCTGCTTCCTTTATTTCTTCTATTTTTTATATTTTAATATTATATCCAGAAATTTTAATCTAATCTTTTATCTATTTCTTCAATTATTTGATGAATTAATTGTTCATTTTGAATATTTTCTAATATCTTATTAAAGTTAGCTCTTACTAAAAGTTTAATTGCTGACTTAATATCAAAACCTCTGCTCATAATGTAAAATAATTCTTTTTCTCCAACCCTTCCACTACTTGTTGAATGATTTCCTTCAACATCTTCTTCTGAACATAATAGCATTGGAAGTGCTATAGATTTAGCTTTATCTGACAATAACATACAAGATTCATTTTCATTTCCTTTAGCTTTTTTACAACCTTTTTTAAAATCTATTGTTCCTTTAAAATGCTTTTTACTTTCATCTTTTAAAGCACCTTGAACTTCTATATTAACATTAGATTTTTCTCCTCTAAGTTCTGCAATATAATTTAAATCAAAAAATTGATCTTGCTTACCTAAGTAAATAGTATTTAATATATTATTAGCTTCTTTTCCAATTAAATCAGAATAATAATTTGTAATACTATTTTTACCGCCAAAATCAATTATTGTATACTTTAAATTAGAAGCTTTTTCACACTTACTTTCTATACTTAAAAAATGATTTGACTTTTCATTTAAGAAATTAACTATGATAATATTTAAGTCAGAATTTTCTTTAGATAAAGTTCTTATTAATCCATTATGATAATATTCTAAATTACAGTCAGTAGTATATCTTACAATAATTGTTGCTTTAGTATTCTCATTTGCTATTATTTCTAAATTATCTATAAGTTGCATATTTTTATTATCAAATCTAAAATCAAATACTATTTCTTTATTCAACTTGCTATTAATTTCTATTTTATATTTTTCATTAGCTTCTTGTTGTATTTGATTTTGTAGCAAATCATTAATTCCATAAACTAGTTTAAAATCATCTACTACATTAGTAATGTTAATATTGTTTGAATTATTTATTATTTTCACATTATTAAAAGAATCTACTTCTTCAGGAATACAAATATCTTTTAATTTTACATTATTTATATTAAAGTTTTTACAAGTTCTAATTGGTGTCTCATTTAAGTTCAATTCTTCCATTAACCAATAGCTCCTTCCAACTCAAGATTTATCAAATTATTCATTTCAACAGCATATTCAACTGGTAGCTCTTTAGATATTGGATAAGCAAATCCCCTAACAATCATTGCTTTTGCATCCTCTTCTGAAAGTCCTCTACTCATTAAATAAAAAATAGCTTTATCGCTAATTTTTCCAATTTTAGCTTCATGAGAAAAAATAACATCATCTGTTTGAATATCATTAACAGGTATTGTATCTGATACAGATATATCATCTAGCATAAGTGATTCACAAGAAACTGATGACTTAGAATTTTTAGCATTTTCATTTATTCTAACTAAGGATCTGTAAGTACATTTTCCGCCATTTTTAGAAATTGATTTAGCATTCACAACACTAGATGTATTTTTGGCATTATGAACAACTTTAAAACCATTATCCAAATTTTGACCTTTTCCAGCAAAAGAAATTCCAGTAAATTCTGTTTTTGAACCTTCTCCATTCAATATACTCATAGGATATAACATTGATATTTTAGATCCAAATGAACCTGAAACCCAATCAACTTGAGCATTTTTACCAACTATAGCTTTTTTAGTATTTAAATTAAGCATATTTTTAGACCAATTTTCAATAGTTGAATATCTTAAATATGCATTATCTTTTACATATAATTCAACACATCCAGCATGTAAATTTACTTTATTATATTTAGGAGCAGAACATCCTTCTATAAAGTGAAGACTTGCACCTTCATCAACAATTATTAAAGTATGTTCAAATTGTCCTGATTCTGGTGAATTTAACCTAAAATATGATTGAAGTGGTATATCTACTTTAACTCCTTTTGGAACATATACAAATGATCCCCCTGACCAAACTGCACCATGCAATGCA
>CANQEK010000093.1 GCA_947594985.1 uncultured Clostridia bacterium | reverse complement strand
AGAATATACAACAAAGTTAAGTTCCATATATTAATGTAATTTCAAAGCATTTTGTATTTCTTTATTTTAACTATTATTCATCTTATAATAACTAGCAAAAATATAAAGTTATTTTATTTGTTTTTCTCCAATTTCTTCTTGAATTTCATATATTACTCTAACATTCATAGAATCATTTTCTATAGTAATATAATCATTCCTTTTTATATTTTTCTCATCATATTTTGAAATTTCATATTCTAATTCCATTTCTTCCTCTATTTCTTTTTTTATTTTATCTTCTAATTCCTGCTGTGTATATTCTTTTTTTTCATTTTGTACTTCGATAATTTTATCTTTTTTTATTTCGATTGGAAGATAAAAATTAGAAAATAATTTTAACTTTTTATTCGAACTTATTGTATCATAATTTTTAAATTTTGAAACCCCTTTATTAAAATTTATTTTAAATTTATTTATACAAATTGCAATTTTTTCTTCCTCATTTCCTGTTTTTACTCTCTGATTTTGCACAAAACTTTCTGTTTTTTCTTTTTCACATACAATTTTCCCAAAAATATTAGCTTCAGAATGAACTTCTCTAATACCTGTATGTTCACCTTCCATAACACCCTCAACTAATATATCTCCCTTTTTTACTTCATCTCCTACCTTTACTCTTGCTGTTCCACTTTGAACTACTATTTTAGAAATAATAGCATCTTTTTTTGCAATTATATTGCAAATTTCATTTTTATCAACTATTTCTGGCATTTCTATTGATTCTTCTATTGTTACAATTACATTTGTTCCCTTTATTTTAATTCCTATCCAAGATAAATCTTCTCTAGCTAATCTTATTGAATTACTTATTTTTTCTGTATTTATTTTATATTTTAACTTTCCCGTTTTTATACCATATTCACCTACTAAATTAACTATTTCTTCAGTAGGTATTTTCTCATTTCCCAATACTTCTATATTCCATATAAATTTTGTTGTTATAAAAATAAAAATTGCAATTACAAGAACTGCAACTGCAAAAATTTTTCTTTTTCTATATCTATTCATAAAAAAAGGTATTCCTGATTTTTTTTCAATTTTTACTTTGCATTTTGTAGTTTTTGCAATATGTCTAATTTCTTTAAAATCAGATTTTAATATTTTTACTTTTATATATGTATTATTTTCTCTATGTAAATCCTGAAGTATAATATTTTTGTTCCTACAAATATTTAAAAATCTTTCTATAAAAAATCCTTCAATACTCACAGTAACATATCCTGCAAAAAACATATATATAATTTTTAATAACATTTTTCTTTCCCTTCAAAATCTATATTTTCAATTTTTCCACTTACTAAAATATCATCATCTGTCATTTGATTTAATTTCAAATTAAATCCATTTATATTAATATTTCCTATACTAGTACTTATTCTTGTGAAAAAATCTTCATATTCTAAAATTCCTTTAAAATTTTCTATTAATATCTCATCAAAACCTGTAATTGTAATTTTAGGAACATCACTTATAACTTCCCTTGGAATTTCTAAAAACTTACTAATTTTATTATAATTTTTCATAAAAAATAACCTCTCTTTTTAATTATATATTCTAAAAAGAAAGGTTTATTCTTATTATTTTTTATTTCTTATTTCTATTCTTTTAATAAATCTTGTATTTCTGGTTCTTCTAATAACTCTTGATTAATATATTCTAATACGCTTTTCTTTCCTTTGCTTATTGCTGCAATTGCTACATCTTTATCACTCCTTAATCTAAAACTTGCATACTTTAAAATAATTGGTTTATTAGTAACAGCAGATATAACAACCTCTTTATCATCTCTTAATTCTTTACTTGCAAAATACAAAACTTGACCATCTTTTTTTGTAGCAGCTAAAATAACATCTTTATCTGATTTTAATCTATCACTTGCATAACAACAACACCAACCTGCTTGTGACACAGCTTCTAATAAAACATCCTTATCATCTTTTAATCTATTACTTGCAAATTCTAATGCTCCTCCATCAACTTTAACTGCATTTAGTATTACTTCTTTATCATCTTTAATTTCATCATTCGCCCATTCAATTAGTGATGGAATAGTTTTAACTCTTTCTAAAAAAAACTCTCTATTATCTTTATTTTCAATTGCTTCAATTACTTCTGGACTGTCTGCCATTTTTTTCTCCTATCTTAATATAATCTTAATTATTATATATCACATTAAAAATTTTTTTACAATTCATTTACTTTTTATTTTACTTATACTATAATTTAATTGTATATTTTTATAATTAATATGGAGGTAAAAATGGCAAGAAAAACTAAAAAAACAAATACTAATCAACTAAACAAAAATCTTAAAACATCTACTAAAACAAATAATGCTAATAGCGAAAAAATAAAATGTTTTAATATTGACGAAAACGCTTCATATTTTTCTAAACCATCCTTATTCGAAAAATATAATATTAATATAACAAATATTGAAGATGAAAATATTGCCTCTGTAAAAAGTTCAAATGTTTTTAAAAAAATAACTTATGATAATAATAATAATAATAATAATTCTGAAATTAATATAAATCAAAATAATTTTAGTTCAAAAAACACTTTACAATATTCTTACAGAAACTCCAATTTATTTAATGATTTGGAATTATTAAATAAAAAACTTATTCTTGACTTTGTTGAGGAAAATTCTTCTAATGTAATTAATAATTCAAATCTTTTAGAAGGAAATTATAATTTTGATTCTGTTAAATTAAATTATCTTGATTCAAATAATGTTAATATAACTGATATTGATATAAATGATTTAGAAGTTAATGAAATTAGTATTCAATATTCACCTACTAATAATCTTTCTAATGATAGTATAGAGATTGGAAATATTGACCTAAATAATTTCTTTTATCATAAAACTAATACTGATACTAATTCAAAACCAAGTACCAAAAATCCTTCTTATCTAGAGTTTTTAAATGCTATAGATATATTATCAAATACTATAAAAAATTTAAAAAGTAACAATTAATTGTTACTTTTTTTTTAATCCATTTAAATTTAGCAAAGCTTTTATATAATAGGAAATGCAAAGAACTTTCCTATTATGATTGAGCTTCATTTGTAGTATTTTCACTATTTTGTTGTTTTGTTATTTGTTCTTCAACTTTTTCAATTTTAGGTCTTATATTTAAAGATTGTATTCGTTTATCGTAAAAAACTTCAATCTTATCTCCATCTTTAATTTTATTTGCAATTAAATTTTTAGCAATCAAAGTTTCTACTTGGGATTGAATTATTCTTTTTAATGGTCTTGCACCAAATTCTATATCATAGCCCTCTTCAATTAACCATTTTATAGATGCTTTTGTAAATGATAATTCTATTCCTCTATCTCCTACTCTATCACTTACTCCTTTCAAAATAAGTTCAACTATTTTATAAACTACATCTTTTTCTAATGCTTTAAAACATATTATTTCATCTAATCTATTTAAGAATTCTGGTCTAAAATGTTGTTTTAAAATTTCATCTACTAATTCTCTTGCTTCATCAGTTATTTTACCATTTTTTCTAATACTATCTAAAATATATTGAGAGCCTAAATTAGATGTTAATATAATTACTGTATTTTTAAAATCAATAAGTCTTCCTTGAGAATCAGTTACTCTACCATCATCTAATATTTGTAAAAATATATTAAATACGTCTGGATGAGCTTTTTCAACTTCATCAAATAATACAACAGAATATGGTTTTCTTCTAACAGCTTCTGTCAATTGCCCTCCTTCTTCATAACCAACATATCCTGGAGGTGCACCAATTAATCTAGTAACACTAAATTTTTCCATATATTCTGACATATCAATTCTTACCATATTTTTTTCATCATCAAAAAGTGTAGCTGCTAAAGTCTTTCCTAATTCTGTTTTACCTACACCTGTAGGTCCTAGAAAAAGAAATGAACCTATTGGTCTATTTGGATTTGCAATTCCTGCTCTTGCTCTAAGTATTGCTTCACTAACTTTTTTAACAGCTTCATCTTGTCCTATAACTCTCTCATGCAATATTTGTTCTAAATTAAGTAGTTTTACTTTTTCTTCTTCGGCAAGTTTTGAAACAGGTATTCCAGTCCATTTTGAGACAACTGTAGCTATTTCCTCTTCTGTTACTTTATTTCTTAATAAAGTATTTTTTCCTTGTGTTTTTTCTACTTCTTTTTCTTCTTGTTCCAAAACTTTTTTTAAATTTGGCAAAGTAGAATATTTTAATTCAGCAGCTTTATTTAAATCATAATTTCTTTCAGCCTTTTCTATCTCAGCATTTACTTCATCTATTTTTTCTTTTAATTTTTGTATTCTAGATATATTCTTCTTTTCATTTTCCCATTTTACTTTCATATCTTGAAATTCTTGTCTCAATTTTGAAAGTTCAACTCTTAAATCTTGTAAACGTTTTTGAGTTTTAGGATCATCTTCTCTTTCCAAAGATTTTTCTTCAATTTCATATTGCATTATTTTTCTTGAAATGACATCTAATTCTGTAGGCATAGATTCAACTTCACTTCTAATCATTGCACAAGCTTCATCTATTAAGTCAATAGCTTTATCTGGAAGAAATCTGTCAGTAATATATCTATTAGAAAGAGTTGCTGCTGCTATTAATGCTTGATCTTGTATTTTAACTCCATGAAATATTTCAAATTTTTCTTGTATTCCTCTTAATATAGTTATACAATCTTCAACTGTTGGTTCCGGAACTAAAACTTGTTGAAAACGCCTTGTAAGAGCCGGGTCTTTTTCAATATATTCCCTATATTCATCAACTGTTGTTGCACCCAAGCAATGTAATTCTCCTCTAGCAAGTCTAGGTTTTAACAAAT
>CANQEK010000092.1 GCA_947594985.1 uncultured Clostridia bacterium | reverse complement strand
ATACAATCTTTACACCTATTCTTTCATCTTCAGAAACAGTTGATAATAACTTTTCAACTTCTGGAATAACATTTACATAAGCTGTACCTCCACCAGGTAAAACTCCTTCTTCTACAGCAGCTTTAGTAGCTGATAAAGCATCTTCTATTCTTAATTTCTTTTCTTTCATTTCAATTTCTGTAGCTGCACCTACTTGAATTACTGCAACACCTCCAGCAAGTTTTGCTAAACGCTCTTGTAGAGATTCTTTTTCATAGCTTGAATGTGTTTCTTCTATATTTTTTCTAATTTGATTAATTCTAGTTTTTAGAGCTTCTTTATCTCCTAATCCATCAACAATTATTGTATTTTCCTTTGTGCATTTTACTTGTTTTGCTCTACCAAGTTGTGCTAATGTTGTTTCTTTTAATTCTAATCCAAGTTCTTGAGTTATAACCTCTCCACCTGTTAATGTAGCTATATCTTGTAACATCTCTTTTCTTTTATCGCCAAAACCAGGAGCCTTAACACCAACAACATTTAAAACTCCTCTTAATTTGTTTAAAATTAAAGTTGATAATGCTTCATTTTCAAAATCATCCGCTATTATAACAAGTTTTCCACCTTGTGTGCTTAATTCTTCTAATAATGGTAATATTTCTTGTATTGTAGATATTTTTTTATCTGTTATTAATATATATGGATTATCCATTACAGCTTCCATTTTATCTGTATCTGTTACCATATATGGTGATACATAACCTTTGTCAAATTGCATTCCTTCTACTACATTTACTTCTGTAGAAGATGTTTTTGATTCTTCTATTGTTATTACTCCATCTTTAGATACTTTTTCCATTGCATCTGCAATTAAATTTCCTATTTCTTGGTTGTTTGCTGAAATACTAGCTACTCTAGCAATATCTTCTTTTCCATTAATTGGTGAACTAATTTTCTTTAAAGCTTCTATTGCTGTATTTTTAGCTTTATCCATTCCTTTTTTTATTGATAAAACATCACCACCTGCAGCAACATTTTTTACACCTTCTCTTAACATAACTTGTGCTAAAACTGTTGCAGTAGTTGTTCCATCTCCAGCAACATCATTTGTTTTTGTAGATACTTCTTTTACTAGAGAAGCTCCCATATTTTCAAAAGCATCTTCTAATTCTATTTCCTTTGCAATTGTAACACCATCATTTGTAATAAGTGGTGCTCCAAATGATTTATCTAAAACTACATTTCTTCCTTTTGGTCCTAATGTAACTTTTACTGTATCTGCTAATTTATTAACTCCTTCTAACAATTTTTTTCTAGCCTCTTCGCCATATTTAATTTCTTTTGCCATATAATTATACCTCCTTTTTATTATTCAACTATAGCTAGAATATCTGACTGCTTTACAATTATATATTCTATGCCCTCATATTTAACTTCTGTACCAGAATATTTGCTTGTTATTACTTTATCTCCTTTTTTAACTTGCATAGTTACTTTCATTCCATCCTCATCTACTCCTCCAGGTCCTACTTCTATAACTTCTGCAATTTGTGGTTTTTCTTGAGAACCAGAAGTTAAAATTATTCCTCCTTTTGAGGTTTCTTCTGCTTCTACCATTTTTATTAATACTCTGTCATTTAGTGGTTTTATCATTTTTTTATCCTCCTTATAAACAATATATAAGTTAATTTTAAATTACTTCTATTAATGTAATTTAAAATTAGCAGTCTTTATTTATGACTGCTAATAATTTATACCCTATTTACTAAAATGTCAATACATATTTAAAAAATTTTTAAATTTAATTGAATTTTCTTTTATATTTGTAAATATATTTAAAATATATTCACAAAAACATATTTTATTCTTTTAACTTTTATATCTAATTAATTTTATATTTATACTATTGTTTTATTTTTGAATTATATTTTATTTGTATATTTTATAATCTTATTTTACTTTATATTAATTAAATTTTCTTTCTTTTGCTGCCTTTATTAACGCTTTAAATAGTGGTGCTGGTTTATCCGGTCTTGATTTAAACTCTGGATGAAATTGTCCAGCAATAAAAAATGGATGATTTTTATATTCTACAATTTCTACCAAATTTCCATCTGGTGACATACCTGAACAAATCAAACCTGCACTTTCTAAACGTTGTTTATAATCATTATTAAACTCAAATCTATGTCTATGTCTTTCGCTAATATTTTCTTTCTCATAAATTTTATATGCTAAAGTATCTTTTTTTATAGTGCAAGGGTATGCACCTAATCTCATAGTACCACCTTTCTCTTTAATATCTTTTTGATTTTCCATTATATGTATAACCGGATTTTGTGTATTTTTATCAAATTCTGTTGAATTAGCATCAAGTATTCCTAATACATTTCTAGCAAATTCAATAACAGCCATTTGCATACCTAAACAAATTCCTAAAAATGGGATTTTATTTTCTCTTGCATATTTTATTGCAATTACTTTTCCTTCAACACCTCTATTTCCAAATCCTCCTGGAACTAATATTCCATCATATTTATTTAAAATCTCATTTACTGTATTTTCATTTATTGTTTCTGAATCAATAAATGAAACATTTACTTTAACTCCATTAGCAAAACCACCATGTTTTAAGCTTTCTGCAACAGATAAATAAGAATCTTGTAATTGCATATACTTACCAACAAGAGCAATATCTACTTCACCTTTTAAATTTCTAATATTTTCTATTAACATTTCCCATTCAGAATTTTGTGGTTCTATATTTTCTAATTTTAAATGCTTACATACAGCTCTTGCAAGACCATATTTTTCTAACATAAGTGGAACAGCATATAAATTTTCAGCAGTTAAATTTGGAATAACATTTTCAGGTCTAACATTACAAAAAAGAGCAATTTTTTCTCTAATTTCATTAGGTATATCTATTTCACTTCTACAAACTAGAATATCAGGCTTTATTCCAAAAGATTGTAATTCTTTAACAGAATGTTGAGTAGGCTTTGATTTTAATTCATTTGAACCACTTATGTATGGTAACAAAGTTACATGAATATATAATACATCTTCTAAACCTTTTTCTAAACCAACTTGTCTAATTGCTTCAACAAAAGCTAAACTTTCAATATCACCTATTGTTCCCCCAAGTTCCGTAATCACAATATCAGTTTGTCCTTCAAAACTATAAATATTTTCTTTAATTTCATTTGTTATATGAGGAATTACTTGCACAGTTTTTCCTAAATAATCTCCTCTTCTTTCTTTATTTAGAACACTTTGATAAATTTTTCCTGAACTTACGCTACAATTTTTATTTAAATTTACATCTGTAAATCTTTCATAATGACCTAAATCTAAATCTGTTTCTGCTCCATCCTCTGTAACAAAAACTTCTCCATGCTCATAAGGACTCATAGTTCCTGGATCAACATTTATATAAGGATCAAATTTTTGATTTATAACCTTATAACCTCTATTTTTTAACAATCTTCCTAAAGAAGATGCTGTAATTCCTTTTCCTAATCCTGATACAACCCCTCCTGTTATAAAAACATACTTAGTATTCATTTTTACTCCTCTCATAAATAAAAAAACAGATTTAAAAAAGGGTTTTTTTTTTAAATCTGTTTCGATTCATTTCTTTTTATAAAAATATTCTAACACTTAAATTTACAAATTGCAAGTACTTTATCAATTTTTAGACATTTTTCACTTCTAAATTATAAATTTTCTTATAATTTGGCTCAAAATTACATTTGTATTATATATTTTTTATTTTTAAATAATAATTATAAAATTTAATAATTATTTTATTGTATTTTTTTATTACTTATATTATAATTTAATTAGTTGTACTAATGGAGGAAAAAAATGATTATACCAAAATTTATGATAGATTCTAGTACTATAAGCAGTGAAGTTGAAATTTTAAATAATATTCTAAATCAACAAAGACAACTAAAAAAAACATTACTTCTCTATCTTGAAAAAATTTCAGATGGAATTTTTAATGCGTCAGATCCAGAAGATGTTAATTCTCTTATATCATGTTTAAATAGTATTAGAAAAAGTTTTGAAAATATAAAAGAAAATATAAATAATCTAATTGAATTAAAGCAATTTTTAGAAAACACTTTAAAAACTACTGGATATTTAAATACATTTGATTGTGAAACTTATAATAAATCTTTTAGTGAATTATTTAAAAAAATAACAGAAGATAATATTTTCTATTATACATTTATGGAATCTTTACTAAAATACATGAAAGTTATATTTCCAGAAAATAATTAATTATTTCATATATAATATAAATAAATATTTTCTATAATAATGTTGGAATATAAAATTCCAACATTATTTTTATAAAAATAATGGATGGATAAACTTTATACGGCTTATCCATCCAAATATTTAACAAAAATCTAATTATGTTTCTTGTTTTAAAATTGCCTGTTAATACACTTTCCATATCAACAATGATAATTTTTTGACAAATTAATCTTTTGGCATTCTTTGTTTTAAAGCTTCATATATTATAATTCCTGCTGAAACAGAAGCATTTAATGATGTTATTTTACCTACCATTGGAATTTTTATTAACATATCACAATTTTCTTTTACAAGTTTACTCATTCCAAATCCTTCACTTCCAATTATTATAGCTAAAGGTCCTTTTAAATTTTGATTAAAATAAACTGTATCAGCATTTCCATCTGCACCAATTATCCAAAGTCCCATATCTTTTAATTTTGCAATAGTATCATTTATATTATTAACTCTAGCAATTTTCATATAAGATGTAGCACCTGTAGAAACTTTTACTACTGTGCTATTTACTTGTGCACTTCTTCTTTTAGGTATAATTATTCCATGTATTCCAGCTGTTTCAGCTGTTCTTATAATTGATCCCAAATTGTGTGTATCTTCTATTCCTTCCAAAATTAATACAAAAGGATCTTCATTTTTGCTATTTGCAATTTCTATAATATCTTCGATTTCACAATAATCAAAAGGAGGAACTGTAGCAACAACACCTTGATTGTTTTTTGCAATACTATCTAATTTTGCTTCATCTACTTCAACAATTACAACTCCATTTTCTTTTGCTCTAGAAATTACTTCTTTAATAGAACCATGTCTTTCTCCTTTTGCAATAAATATTTTGTTAATA
>CANQEK010000091.1 GCA_947594985.1 uncultured Clostridia bacterium | reverse complement strand
TTGGTGGCAAAACCACATCTGCTTATCATCATTTCCTATGTTTACCAATATACAATATTTTTAAATAAAAAACAAGCAAACAGAACAAATTTTTGAAAAAAATTTTTAGTTTTGCTATTGAAAATTATATCAATTATGATTTACAAAATACTTATATAAAAAGGAGAGATAATCTAATTTTTTAAACTATCTCTCCATAAAAACTCCTTCTATTTTCTTTCGTATTTTTTTAACTTATTATTCATATGTACTAAGTGTCAAATCACATCCTTTTCTTTTCATTTGAATGCGATATGGGGGTACGAGAAAGTTTGGGGAGAAATTTTTCCCAAATATTATATGTTCAGATAAGATATCAGATTGTAGTGCTTCAACGATAATTTCTTCATTATCTCCATAAGATATATTCAAGCTACAACCTTCCTTTCCTTTTAATATTATACGGGAAATTTTTCCTCCATTTTTTTTATATGTTTGCACACGATAAAGAAGTGTACCTGATTTAGGAAGTAGAAGATTCCTCGTTTCTTCATTCTGTTGCACCTCATCTTCCTCCAATCGAGTTTTAACGACAATTTTTCCATCTTCGGTGAACGAAAATACTAACTCGTACATTGGGTTGGCCTTAATTAAAACCTTTACTATCCGATTATGTTTCATAATTTATTCCTCCTTATCAAATTTCAATCGGCTAATAATAATATTTTACACTATTATATTAGCATGTTTTATTACTATTTTCAATATTTTTCTAAAAGGTCACAATAAAAATATAGAAAAATGTAAAAATTATAAAATATTTATTGTAATTTATTAAAATTATGATATACTTTAAATAATTGGTATTTTAGTAAAGCATTATGAAAATATTAAAACTTATAAATAATTATTTCAATTATACCAGTGATGTGAAGTTGTAATATAAAAATGGAGGTAAAAAAATGGGAAAGGTAGTAGGTTTTTTAGTAAGAATTTTAATTTTAATAGTTGTATTAATAATTGGATTTGTAATGTGGACTAGTTTTAATTTAAAGTATGATGTTGTAGATTCTGGAAATTTGGATAATTTTGATGATGTAATTATTTCTGATTTTAATGAATATAATAAATTTATGGAAAATGCTGAAGAAGAGGGAAACGAGTATAAAAAATCAATATCTGAATTAGGTAATTATAATGAGGATTATTTTAAATCTAAATCTCTTGCTATAGTATATGTTTCTCCAAAAGGTACAGGAAATCAAATTACTGGTGTTAAAATAACAGCTTTCATTAATAGATTAACAGTTAAACCAATTCTTAGTTTTGCAGGAGATGGAAACGAGGGTACAGGAAAATTAATTTTAGCTGAAGTAAATAAAATTGTATCAAAAATAGTTAAAGATTAATTTATTAAAAAAATAAAAATATTTTAATTATTACATAAATATCTAAATTGTATTGTTTATAATAAATATAAAAATAAATAACAGAAAATTTAACTGTTATTTATTTTTTACTTATTAATTATTGTATTAAATATATCTGCAGATACATTGAATATTTTTGCAAATGCAAATAATTCAAAATCTTGAACTAATCTAGTATCATTTTCAATTTTTGAAATTTCTTTTGAAGTTAAGTCAATTCCGAGTAGCTGAAGTTTTTCAGCTAAAGCACGTTGTGATAACTTGTCTTTTAATCTTAATTGTTTTAAAATAGGACCAGATATGTTTTTAAATTCATTATACTTGTTAATTTTCATAATCTCCCCTTATTTGCTTTATTATAGATTAATTTTACTATTATTTTTTTTTAACATATCTCTAATAAAGCGAACTAAATTGTTAAAAATAATATATAATATAAAAGTTCTATTATTGATATATATATTTTGGTTTGTTATTTTAAAAATATTATTGCAAAATTTGTAAATATTCATTAAATTTGATTAATTTTGAAAAAAAAGTAAATAATAAAAAATGAAAGGGGAGTTGGTTATGGAGAAAATAAGAGCTGTACAATATGGAGTAGGAAAAATGTCTGTTTGTACAATGAGATATATGATTGAAAAAGGAATTGAAATTGTAGGTGCAATTGATATTGATCCAAATATTATAGGATTAGATATAGGAAAAATATTAGTAAGAGATGATTTAAGAGTAATAATTTCAGATGCAAAAGATGCTAGAGAAGTATTAGAACTTACAAAACCAGATATATGTATTGTTACTACTAGAAGTTTACTTTCTGAATTAGAAGAACCATTGATGTTATGTGCGGAATTAGGAATAAATGCTATTACAACTTGTGAAGAAGCATTTTATCCAATTAATTCAAATCCTAATTTAACTAAAAAAATAGATGAAATGGCTAAAAAAAGTAATTGTACAATTACTGGTAGTGGATATCAAGATGTATATTGGGGACAAATAGTTTCTTTGATTGCAGCATCAACACATAAAATAAGAAAAATTAAAGGAATGTCATCTTATAATGTTGAAGAATATGGAATTGCACTTGCAAAAGCACATGGAGCAGGATTAACAATTTCTGAATTTAATTCGAAAATTGCTTCAGTTGATAAAATAACAGAAGATGAAAGAAAAAGATTAATAGAAAGTGGGAAATTTTTACCATCATATATGTGGAATGTTAATGGATGGCTATGTGCGAAGTTAGGGCTAACAGTAAAAAATCAAACCCAAAGGTGTGTTCCTCAAACACATAATGAAGATATTTATTCATCTACTCTTAATATGACTATAAAGGCAGGAGATGCTACAGGAATGAGTGCTGTTGTAACTACTGAGACAGAAGAGGGAATTGTTTTAGAAACAGAATGCATAGGAAAAGTTTATGCACCTAATGAATTTGATAAAAACGTTTGGACAGTTGAAGGTGAGCCAACTACTACAATTACAGTTGATAATCCAGATACAGTGGAATTAACTTGTGCGAGTGTTATTAATAGAATACCAGATGTAATTAAAAGTAGAGCAGGATATGTTTCTACAAATGAATTTGGTGAATTAAAATTTAAAAATAAAATTTTTAAATAGGAATTGTCTTGATAATTTCTATAATATAAAAGGCCATTTGATATTAAAAAATTTATCAAATGGCTTTTTTTATTTAATCTTAATTTTGCTTTTTATCTGCTTCTAATAATTTATTTATTAATCCACAGCATTCTTTTCCTTCACCACAATATCTATCTGTTATACAAGTTGGACCTAAATGTTTACCTATAAGGGGTGCAACTTCAGAAACTTGTTTTACAATATCTTTTGCAATATATCTAATTTGCCACTGTGCTTTATTACAACAACGTAATTTGCATATCCATTGGATATTTCTTGCATTCATTGTTGTTATAACATTTAACATTTGATTTCCTAGATAGAAGTATATTAAATCTCCTTCATTAACATCTAAATCTTTGAATTTATTAACTATTTCTATATTTTTCTTAACAGCTTCTTCATAAATATCATTTGCATTTGTTTTTATTGCTTCAGGTGTTATGTAATTTTCTTGATTCCACATTGGTAGAAATTCAGGCACTAATAATGAATGCATTCTATGTCTTGTTAGGTGTGTAAGTATAGATAAAGAAATTGGTATTTGAAAAGTGAAACTAACTTGTTCAAGTTCTCTTCTTTCTTCTTTATGCATAATATCGTTCATAATTTTTTCTTTTGCGTTTTTATCTTTTTTTGAAATATTATTTAAAATATTTTTTGCAGTTTCTTTTGAACATTGGTAATGATACATAATATTACTTTCTAGAACAACGTCATCACTATTTGTAGTATAACTAATCATTTTTGTTTTATCTAATATTTTTATTTCTGGCTTTTTTTCTAGTCCTTCTAAATATTCAAATCCAGAAGATAGGTCTTCTTTTTGTGAGTCGATGTTTGGAATTAAGTATGGAACACTTTCTTTTACAATATCATATAGTTTATTTCCTAATTCCTTTAAATCTGGAATATTACTTAATTTGCTATATTTTAAAGCTAAAATTATTTTTTCTAATTCTCGTCCATTAACTCCCATTATAATATTGCTGTGAAAGCAGTATGGTAAAATAAATCTAGCATCTTCTTTATTTACGCCTTTATCAACAATATTTGCATATGTATTAAATAACATTTTCATATGTTCTTTATATTCTTTTTGTAATTGCTCATTTTTACTATGTTTTTCATTATTTTTATTTCTAAATTCTGGAACATAAAATCCAGCATTTCTAAAATCAACTTCTCTTCTAGATTTAATAGTAAAAGAAGTTAGTCTATATCCAATTAATGTTTGCTCAATAATTGGTGTAACATCACATAGAGCAAAAACCAAAAAGTCGTGTTCAATAATTGATTTATGGCCCATTTTAATTATTCTTTTTATTAATTTTAAATTAGATTCATAATCATTGCAACTTTCTAGTACTTCGATTACATTCCCAGGAAATCTTGATAATTTTCCTGCAGCTGCAACATATTGTATTCTTTTTTCTAATTCATCTTTTGTACATCCACCAATTAATTCAATTTTCATATATTTATTCCTTTCATGATAAAACTAAAAAAATTATATCAAATTAATTTTTTTTATACAATAGTATAATTATAGAATTAGTGTAAAAAAATAGATTGAAAAAAATTTAAAATAAAAAAAGCTAGCAATAATACTAGCTTTTGGCTTGGGTGGTGTATATATCTACAACTTAAGAAATCTCTTTGTGATTGATATAAAAATTGAAGATGAAGACTATATATCAATTACAGATATGTTAAAATCAAAAGATAGGGACTTTTTTGTTTCAGACTGGTTAAGAAATAGAAATACTGTTGAATTTTTAGGAATTTGGGAAGAAATTCATAATCCTAATTTTAATTATGGCGAATTTGCCATAATTAAAAGTCAAGCGGGTCTTAATAATTATAAAATTAGTGTAAAAGAATGGACTGAAAAAACAAATGCAATAGGAATAATATCTAAAGTTGGAAGATACGGTGGAACTTATGCTCACAAAGATATTGCTTTTGAATTTGGAATTAGGTTGGAATGCTAAAAGGGAATTATCAAAAATTAATTATAGAATACATACTGATGCAATTAAGAATAATTTAGTACCTAATCAATTAACAAAAAGCCAAATTAATTTTGTTTATTCAGAAGAAGCTGATGTTTTAAATATGGCTTTGTTTGGAATGACTGCAAAAGAGTGGCGTA
>CANQEK010000090.1 GCA_947594985.1 uncultured Clostridia bacterium | reverse complement strand
GAAGATGATGACGAAGATGAGATAGAAATAGATGACATAGATGATATAGACGATATAGAAGAAGACGAGGATGATGTGTTACCAGGCTTAGATGATGACGATGATGAAGATGTATTATCAGATATTGATGATTTTGATGAGATGGATGAAGATGATTATACAGATGAAGTTTCTTTACCAGATGTAGATGAATTAGACGATTTTCAAGAATTTGAAAACGATACTCAAACTAATAACAAAACTAAAATAGATGATATGCAAGATGATGTAGAAGATGATTTTGAAGAAGATTCAGATGAAGAAGAGAGTATTTTGTCAAATGCAGATGATAATTCTTCTGATTATGAAATTAATAATAATCAAAGTGAGCAGGATTCAAAATTAGAAAGTATAAAGCCTAAAGTTAATTATTCTATGTCTAGTTTAAATAGTCTAATAACAAAAGATAAAAAAATAGTTACATTTATAGGTACAACTAAAAATGGAACTTCTTTCTTAATTAATAATTTAGCTGCATTATTTTCATCTATTGGAATAAATACAGCAATATTAGATATGACCAAAAATAAAAATTCTTATTATATTTATACAGATAATAAGGAAGAATTAAGAAATATAGCTTATAATTCTATATATAAATTGCAAAATGGAGGAATTGCAGAAGGAATAAAAGTAAATAATAATTTAAGCGTTTATACTGCACTTCCAAATGATGGAAAAGATTATTCAAATGCAGAACCAATTTTATCAACATTGATACAAAATCATTCTTTAATATTAATTGATTGTGATTTTGATACAGACCCATCATATTTTGCTAGTTGTCAAGAAATTTATTTAGTACAATCTATGGATATCTTGACAATTCAACCTCTAACAGCATTTTTAAGAAATTTAAAGGCACAAGGAGTATTGGAATCTGAAAAAGTAAGAGTTGTAATAAATAAAGAATTAAAGGTTAGAAGTTTAACAACAAAAGCTATTATAGCTGGAATGTCTTTTTATAATGATCCATCAATGTCTTTCATGACTGAATTATTTAATAAAGATATGGTAAAAGCTTGTAGTATACCATTTGAAGAAAATGCTTATTCTAAATATTTAGATGCAATGGTAAATTGTAATGTATCTATTAATGGATATTCAAAACAATTTGTGAGCAAATTAAGAAATTTAGGAGATATGGTTTATCCGCTAGTAAGTAAATCAACATATGGTAAGAATTATACACAAAATAACTATGCAAAAAATAATTTTTCTAATAATATAAATAGTACTTTAGATAGAATGAAGAAAAAATATTAGAGACAAAATTAAAGTAGGGGTGAATATCTTGATAATTGCTATAATACTAATATTGGTAATTGTAATTGTGGTTCTGCTTATTTATAATATTAGCATTCAAAAGAAAATAGAATCTTATAATAATATAAATCAACAAATAAATAATTTATCAATATTACAAGAATTTTTAAAAATTGTAGGAGAAGAAGAATCAGTTGATTTAAAATTAAATAGAATAAATGAAATCATTATAGAACAATATGGAATAAAATATTCTACGATAGTTGTTTTTGATGGTGCTGAATATGTTATAAAAGCAACGAATGTAGATAAAATACATCATGAAACACTAACTAACTTGCATAATGAAGAAATTTTTCAAGATAGTGTCAATACAGCTACCCCTAAATATATAACTATTGATAATGAAAATGAAAAGTTACCTTATCAAAAAGTTGAAATGGGAAGAGCTAAATCAGCAATGTTTTTTCCACTTTATATAGATAATATTTATATAGGATATTGGATAATGGAAAGTGGAAGGATGCATGCTTTTGACAAAACAGATATAACAATTATAGAAGTTATAAAAGATAATATTATTTCTGTTTTATCTACAATGTCTTATCAAGATGCTATGGAAAACATTATTAGAGTAGATAAATTTACAGGATTATATTCAGCAGAATATTTATATAGTAAAGCTAAAAAAACTTTTGATAAATACCCAAAATCAGCAGTTTGTATGTTTAAAATTATTAATCTAGAAGAAATAAATGAAAAAGCAAATAGGCAAATGGGAAATGATATTGTAGCAGAAATAAGTAATATTGTTAAAGCTAAAATGGCTTCACAATATGTTTTTGTTAGATATATGGGACCTAAATTTGTAATTGTTTTTTCAGGAGTTGATGAAGATAGTGTTGAAGAATTTTTGAAAGATTTAAAACAGGAAATAGAAGATCTTGAAATTGTAGAAGAAGCAGAAGAAGTAAAAGTAGTAAAAGTTATTAATGGTAAGAGGGTTAGAGTAAGGGAGTTAAAAGAAGAAAAATCAGCATCTCCAAAAATAAATTTTGTAGTATCAAGTTACTATAAAGGTACAGGATTAGAGCAATTGAATTTAAAACTAGAAGAATATTTAGATTCAGCAGATGAAAACGAAAGTAAAATAAATTATATTTAGGAGGAGGTAGAGAAATATGGCTATGGATAAAACAATGAGCTTTAAAGTCGATAAAGACAAAAGCGTAAGAGCAAAAGAAATTTTAAAAGAAGTATATCAAGCTTTAGTTGAAAAAGGATATAACCCAATAAATCAAATTGTTGGATATATTTTATCTGGTGATCCTACTTATATTACTAGCCATAATGATGCTAGAAATTTGATAAGACTAATAGAAAGAGATGAACTCCTAGAAAAAATGGTAAAATATTATATAGGATTGGAAGACTAATTAATGAGAACATTGGGAATTGATTATGGTGATAGTAGAGTTGGAATCGCTATAACAGATGCTTTAGGAATCACAGCTCAAGGATTAGAAACAATATCATATAATGGAAATGATAAAATTTTATTAAAAAAATTAGATGAAATTTTTGAAAAATATCCTGAAATTGATACAATAGTTGTTGGAATGCCTTTTAATATGAATGGAACAAAAACTATTAGAGCTGAAATAACAGAAAAATTTATTCATAAATTAAAATGTAAATATAATAAAATTAAAATAACTACTGTTGATGAAAGACTTACAACAGTAGCAGCACACAAGACAATGAATTTTTTAGATATTAATAAAAATAAAAAAAGAGGAATTGTTGATACATTATCAGCTGTATATATATTAGAAATGTACATTAATAAAAATAAATAATTTTAAATAAATGAAAAAAACTATTGCAAAAAAAAAAACTATAGTGTATCATAAAATTAATCTTGTATGAAAAAATACAAAGGAAGGAGTAAAAAAATGGACGAAGAAAATGATGTATTAGATGATGATATAAGCAATATCATTGTTTTAAATGATGAAAATGGAAATGAAGTACAATTTGAATTTTTAGATTTAATAGAATATGAATCAGAATCATATGTAGTTTTATTACCAGTACTTGAAGAAGGGGAAGAAGATGATGGTGAAGTAGTAATATTAAAAGTAGATGATTCTGATGAAAGTAGTGATGAAGAATCATACCTTAGTGTTGATGATGAAGAAACATTAGTAGCAGTATTTGAAATATTTAAAGAAAAATTTAAAGATGAATTTAACTTTTCAGACGAAGAAGAAGAGTAAAAAGAACACATAATGAACTTTTAAAAATCAAGTTCATTATGTGTTTTCTTATTATGGGAATTATTTTTATAATTTCTAAAAGCTAAAAAATTTGTTATAAATTATTAATTTTAATAATTAAAAAATTTTGAGTTCAAAAAAATTAAAGCAAAAATGCAAAATATGTAAATTTATATATTGAAATTTATTTTAATATATATTAAAATAAATTTTATAATGGAGGTACACATATGACAAGTTTATTTAGTTATTTACTTACTTTTTTTGCAATAATATTTTGGATTTTTAGAGTTATAGTAGCTATATTATTTCAATTAGATATAGAATTTTTTGCTACTCCTTTAAATATTACTACTGAAATTATAATATTATTTGCAACATTACCATGTTTAATTTTGGTTATAAAAAGGAATATTGTTGGTGCAGCAGCATATTTAGGTATATATGGTTCATATTTTGGAACAGCTTTATACAACGCATTTATTGAATCCCAGGGAAATGGTTTTGATATAGCTAGTAGTGTAAATATGATATGTATATTAATAGGAGTTATTATACCTCTATTAACGTTTTTAGATATATTATTTAATAAAAATAGATCTATAGGAAAAGGAAATCATAAAGGTGACTGGTTTTATAAAAATGAAAACTTTGATCGAGAATTTGATGAAAGAGCTGATAGAAATCAATATAAATTATAAATTTTAATTTAAATTTGCATAATAAATAAAAAGATGAAATTCTAAATTTGACTTCATCTTTTTGTTGTATATATGCAATGAAAATGACCGCCGAATGGGGCGGTCATTACCTTAAAATATTATTGCATAATGTAAAAAAGGAGTAAACGTGATTAAAATTAAAGAAAATAATAAAAATGTATATGAATTTAATCTGTTATATGATTCTGTTGGATGGGGTGCATATAAAAATGAAGTTACAAAAAAAGCACTAGATAATACATTTTATTCAATAAGTGTTTATAATGATGATGAAATTATTGGTTATGGTAGAATTATAGGAGATACAATTTGTTTTTTATACATACAAGATATTATGGTAAAACCTGAATATCAAGGTAATAAAATAGGAACTTTGATAATGAATAAATTATTAGAAAAAATTGATAAAATTAAAGAGGAAAATCCATATTTAAGAGTTTATTTAGGAGCCTCTAAAAATAGAGAAAAATTTTATGAAAAATTTGGTTTTATAAAAAGAATAGATGCAGATTTAGGCTATGGAATGATTTTAAAAAGATTAGAAGTACATTAGATTTTCTAACTGCTTGGGAAGAATTATATAATCCAAATTTTAATTCTGTCGAATTCGACGGGGTTAGAAAAAATGCTTGACTTCATACTTTCACATTAAGTGTTACTAAATGGTGTGAAAAACTAATGCGATGGTTATGTATTCAAAATAGAAAAATGTGGTGTAATATATGCACATAAAGATATTATCAATTAGATGTACTTAACAATACTGAAAAGATAAAATTATTAGCAGAGAAAAACAAAAGTTAATTTATAAAAAAAATAAAGGAAAAGGTAGAAAATGATAGATATTATAGAGATAACAATAAATGAGTTTAAAAATAATATTTATGGTAAATATGTTAAATTATTTCCTGAAAATGAACAAAGAGAATGGGTAAAAATAGAAGAAACATATAAAAAAGGCATAGAAAAATTTTATAAAATAGTATTAAAAAATGAAATTATTGGATTTTTTATGCTTGAAAAATTAAATGATAATTA
>CANQEK010000089.1 GCA_947594985.1 uncultured Clostridia bacterium | reverse complement strand
TCATTTCTAAATACTCTTCCCATTTCATATACTCTATCAAAACCACCAACTATTAATCTTTTTAAATTTAACTCTAATGCAATCCTTAAATACATAGGTAAATCTAAAGTATTATGATGAGTAATAAATGGTCTTGCTTCTGCTCCACCTGATATAGTATTTAAAACAGGTGTATCAACTTCTATATAATTTCTTTCATCAAGAAAATTTTTTACTTCTTTTAAAATTTTACTTCTTAGAATAAAAGTATCTTTAACTTCTGGATTTACAATTAAATCAACATATCTTTGTCTATAGCGCAAATCAACATCTTTTAAACCATGAAATTTTTCAGGTAAATCTCTTAAAGATTTTGTAAGTAAGATTACTTCTTTTGCATGAATAGAAATTTCTTCTGTTTTTGTTTTAAATACAAACCCCTTAATACCGATAATGTCTCCTATATCAAAAGTCTTAAAAGCTTTATAAGATTCTTCTCCTAAATCATTTATACTAACATAACTTTGAATTTTACCTTTACTATCTTGTATTGTACAGAAAGATGCTTTTCCCATTATTCTTTTAGCCATAATTCTTCCTGCAACAGAAACATCTTTTCCTTCATATTGTTCATAATTATCTTTTATATCTTGAGAAAACTCTGTTCTATCATATTTTGTAATTTCATATGGGTCTTTACCATTTTCTTGCAATTCTTTTAATTTATCAATTCTAACTTGCATTAACTTATTAATGTCTTCTTCTGTTTGAATAATTTCTTCATTATTTACATTTTCACTCATTTTTCATTGCCCCTTTTCTATCATTATTGAAGTATTATATAATATTTTCTAATTATTGTAAACTGGTTTTTGAGATTAAAGTAAAATAAAATCCAAAATTTTCTTTTTTATCCAAAATATGGTATAATTAAAGTAGTATTATATGCTTATAAATATAAGGAGATATCCTATGAAAATAAAAGTAATAACTCTTATAATAATATTTATAGTAGCAGAAATTAGTGTTATTTGGTTAGTTTTTGCAATAACAAATAACTCTACTTATTTTGCGACAAATGCATATACTGGTTCAAAGGATTTAACTTATATTAAACAATGTCTTGACAGTAATGAATATTTTATTTTTGAAGATAAAGGAAAAAAATATCTATTATTAAAAACTGTTGTTTCAGAATATTCTTCAAATATAAAAATAAATAATATTAATTTAAAAAGTGAAAACTATGATGATAAAAATAATTTAGATTTAGTACTTGATATCGAATCAGAAATAAAAAAACATGATGATACTACTTATACTTTTGCACCAACTACAGTTTATAAATTTTCAACAATCAAACTAAAAAATAATATTTCGAGATTAACAGTTAATGGAAAAGAATACTTTAAATTTGATGGTGGAATAGTATCAAATGGAAAAAATAAATTTGGTTATATTGATTCTAATGGAACTTTTACAATTTTACCTGAATATAACTTACTACAACCTCTAGAACAAGAAGTATATAATGATCAAACAGATAATTTTGATAAAATTGATGAATATAAAAATTATTTATTAGCATACAAAGATGGAAAATACGGTATACTTAATATAAATGGTGATACCCTAATAAAATGTAAATATACCTATATTTTACATCATACAAAAAACATATTTATGGTAAACTATTTTGATCCTACAACTCAAACAGAAAAAATTGGAAAAATTGATATAAATGATAACTTAATACAAGGATTTATAGATGGTAAATTGCCCGTTAGTGAAGGTGTAACAAATTATTTTACTGAAAATCATTCTTTTATTTTAAATAATAAAAAGGGTGTTATTGATAAAAATTTTAATTTAACAATTTATCCATAAAAAGTTGAAAATGAGAATTTATTTCATTTTCAACTTTTTTTCAATTTTCTTTTCCTATTACATAATAAATACTTTATTTCATATTTTGCAACTAAAAAAGTTTTTATTCATATACATACCACAAATTTTCTTTTTTTAATTTATTTATCATCTTTATATGATCTTCTCTATTTTTGGTAAAGTAAACTTTTCCATTTTTATCAGCAACAAAATAGAACGCATCTGTTTCCTTATAATTTAAAACAGCTTCTATTGATAATTTACTAGGATTACAAATTGGCCCTATTGGAAGTTTTCCACTCATATTAGCTCCTCTTGTATTATAAGCATTTTCTGTATTTAACTCTTTTGCTGTCAAATCTCTTTCTCCCATATCTATTTTAAAAGCGTAATATGTTGTAACATCACTTCCTAGACTCATTTTAGCATTCATTCTATTTAAAAATACACCTATTATCTCTTCTCTATCTTCTAAGGATTTTCCTTCTAGTTCAGTAATAGATGCTAAAGTAAAAATCTCATGAATAGTAAATTCACTATTTTCAATTTCATCCCTATATTTTTCCAAATATTTTTCTGTAAAGCTTAAAATTAAATTAAATATACTTTTTACTGAAACAGTATCATTTTCAAAAGTATAAGTATCTGGTAATAAATATCCTTCCAATGGATAATATATATTTTCATCTTTTATATCATCTGTAAGAAACCAATATTTTTCTATTAAAGAATCAATATAATCCTTATCTTTTAAAAGTTCAAATACATCTTCTTCTGAATTTATAGTTTTTTCTGCAATTTTTTTAGCAATCCATCTCATATTTTTGCCTTCTATAAAAGTAATCTTTACTGTATCATCTGCGACATCTCCATTAACTAAATGTTGAATAATCGTTTTCATATCTTCTTGATTATTAAAATTATATGTTCCAGCTTGAAGACCATTAATGTTATTAATTTTTAAATATATTTTCATAACAGTTGCATTTCTTATAATATTTGACTCTTTTAATAGTGTAGATATTTTTGCACTTCCCATACCCTCTTCTATTTCTACTCTTATTAAACTGTTTTCTCCGTTACTTTTTGTATTTACAGGTTTTAAATTATTGTTATACCATATAAAAACACCTATAAAAATAGTTAATATTAAAATTAATATACTTATAAAAATTATTGTTACTGACTTTTTTCTATTCATATTCTTTCCTTACCATAATTATTTAGATTTATTTAAAATCTATAAAATTTATTTTTCTATTATATAATCTACAACATTTTCTAATTTTGATTTATCTATATTATTATTTAAAGTAACAGCAACCTTTAAATTTGAAGATTTAAATCTTGGAACCATTTCTAAAATAAATCTATAAAAACTATTTATTTCATCAATAGAATTAAACTCTATATTTATTCCTATGTAATTATAATCTATCAAATATTTTTTTAAAGAATTTATAACTGTACTTCTTTGAGAATAACTAAGCAAACTATTAGATACAGTTTCATTATTAGTTAAAGTCGGTAAAATAGTAAGTTTGTTACTATCAACCCAATTTTTATAAATAGAGTATGTTGCTGTAGTATTTGTTGTTTTATCTAAAACACTAGCATTTTTATCTATATAAAAAAAAGTAGGAATAACTACATTTAATTTTGATTCATCAACTTGAATATTGTCATATATTCCTGAAATATTAGAATAATTTTTATATATTACTAGTTCTTTTTTATCTTTTTTCTCTTCTTCTCTTACAATTTCTTCATTAGATAAATTCGATTTTTTTATATAACCAATATTTCCAATAGGTGTTCTTATTTTTTTGTATTTTCCTTCATCAGCTAAAATTACAACTTTATCACCAATAATTAACTTTTCTATTTTACTTCCAAATAATCCCTTTTTGGACTTTACTTTTGTTTTTTTAGAAACTATAGACTCAATTTTTTTACTTAAAGTAGAATCTATTATTATTCTATTAGTTTTTTTACAATATTCTACATCTATATCATAAACTACTTGTAAATCTTTTATAGGCAAATATATTTGTTTATCAATTTCTTGTAATATCCCATTTAATTGTATATTTTCATCATTAATAATTGCGTTTTCTTCATCTATTTTTAATAAAGCAACATGCTTATTGTATGTAGTTATTAACTCTTTTTCCGCCTCATTATAATAAATTGTATTGTCAAAAAGTGCTTGTACATCATCTTTTGAGAAAAATATATTTTCCTTATCATCTATAATTATTTCTTTTTGAAGTTCAATAAGTTCATTATTATATAAAATAGTTAAATCTTTATATTTATTATTTTTTTTATAAAATTTTATAAGTATAGAAATTATAAGCAATAATATAAAAACAGTTATAATCAATAATCTTCTAATTTTTATTTTATTTAATTTATTTTTTTTATTTATCATTTGTTTTCTCCATTTATTTTATTAGTGTGATTATATAATAAGGTTTAAAAAAAATCTACATTTTTTTTATATATTTTTACTATTAATAATTTTCTATTATTTGTATAAAAAATATGTAAAAATAGTTTATTTTTTAAAAAAATTATTGTATAATATATATGGAGTTTTTTATTATTGATGAATGGAGGTATTCTTATGTGGCAAATATGGTTAGTAACAGCAGGAATATTTTTTATAATAGAAATAATGAATGCTGGTTTCTTAGTATTTTGGTTTTCATTAGGAGCTCTTGTAGCAATGGTTTTAAGTTTATTTGTTGATAATGTTCTATTACAAGTTATTGTTTTTCTTGTTGTTTCCACATTTTTGTTATTTGCAACAAAGCCTTTCGTAAACAAGATTTTACCAAAAGAATCATTTATAAAAACAAATTCTTATTCTATTGAAGGCAAAGTTGGAAAAGTTACCATTGATATTGAGCCTGTTGAAGGTAAAGGTCAAATTAAAGTCAATGGAGAAGCTTGGTCAGCTAAGTCTTTAGATAATACATATATTCCAAAAGATACTGAAATAATAGTGCAAAAAATTGAAGGTGTAAAAGCTATTGTAGAACCGCTTTTACAAAAATAAAATTTGTTCTAAAAAATATTTTAATAGGAGGATTTAAAAATTATGGGAGGATTTTTATTAGTATTATTTGTTATTATTTGTATAATAGCATACAAAACAATTAAAGTTGTTAGACAATCAGAAGTTTATATTATTGAAAGATTAGGAAGATTTCATAAAGTAGCTGATGCAGGTCTTACAATAATAGTACCTTTCTTAGATAAAGTTCGTTCAGTAGTAAGTTTAAAACAACAAACAATGGATATACCACCACAAGGAGTTATTACTTCAGATAACGTTACAATTACTATAGATACAGTTGTATTTTATAAAATTACTGATCCAGCAAAAGCTGTTTATGAAATTCAAAGTTTGAAAAAAGGCATTGAATATTTAGCTATCACAACAATACGTGATATTGTTGGTAAAATGGAATTAGATCAAACATTCAGTTCTAGAGATCAAATTAATGATAAATTAAGAGTTATTCTTGATGAAGCTACAGATGCTTGGGGATGCAAAATTGATAGAGTTGAAATAAAAGATATTACACCACCAGCAGATATTAGAGATGCAAT
>CANQEK010000088.1 GCA_947594985.1 uncultured Clostridia bacterium | reverse complement strand
AAGAAGACAAGACCGAAGTCTTGTCTAACCGTTATTCTATTAGATTGGAGTTATGTGCTGTAACTTCAATCTTTTCTTTATCTATAGAACCGCTAAAATTGAAGCCTTGAGTTGCTAAAAAACATATAGTAATAGCGACAATTGCAACTAAAGCAACAATAGCAATTATAAATAAAGAATGGTCTTTTCCTCTGTCGTTTTTAGGCATCTTATGTATATCCTCCTTTCACTAGTATTTACACATCTGCTATAAAAAATAACAGGTGCATAAACTAATAAACAAGTGATTATTTACTAATTAATGCACCTGTTTGAAAGTTGGATAACACCAATCTAAAATCTAAAAATAACTTATTAAAATTTTATACTAAATAAATAATCGTGTCAATAAAAAATATGATAAAAACTATTGCATCCACCACTGTACTACCAAATAATACTTGAAAAAAAAATAATATGTGATATAATATTATGAATTACACTCAGGAGGTTAATTATGAAAGTTAAGTGTTTAACGCGGTTGGTAAGATGGTACGAAAATCATTTGGGATATGTAATAAAACAAAAGGAAAAACATATTCCGCAGTTGAATAACCTTATCGAAGTAATAACCGAATCTCTTGATACGGTATGGGAAAATACTAATATGTGGTATGAACTTATCTTTTATTTAAAACAAATTGACGTTCATCATAACATATTAAAAAAAGTTCTCGTTTTAATAATGGATAAGTTTGTAACACATCGTTACGCAACCTCTTTTGATTTAGCTATAGAACTAGAACGTTCTAAAGAGAGATTGGTTAAAATCACAGAATTGATGTCCATCTATTATTAAATCTTACCAAACTAAAAGTGCTACCAAAAGTTAATTTTGGCAGCACTTTTAAATATATATTAATTCTTAGTTCATATAATTTTCATATAATAATTTATCAATTTCAATTAACACTACTTATTTAATTCTTCTAAAAACATCTTATTTAACATTTGTGGATTTGCTTTTCCTTTTGTTTCCTTCATTGCTTGGCCTACTAGAAATCCTAATGCTCTGTCTTTTCCAGCTTTATAATCTAAAACAGATTGACTATTATTTTCAAGGATCTTCAATACAACTTGTTTAATAGATTCTTCATCAGAAATTTGAATCCAACCTTTTTCTTCAATTATTTTACTTGGCATTTTTACTTCATTAAATAATTCTTCTAAAACTTTTTTTGCTATTGCAGAACTTATTTTACCTTTATCTATTAAAGTTACTAATTCTCCAAGTTCTTTTCCAGTAAATTTTATACAATTTGGTTCTTCTTCTCTTTCATTTAAAATTCTTGCTATATCTGACATAATAAGATTTCCAGTTGTTTTTGGATTATTACATATTTTTATTGCTTCTTCAAATAAATCAGAATAGTATTTTGATGACGTTACAAAATTTGCTGCTTTTTCTGTTAGTTCGTATTGTTCTTTATATCGTTTCTTTCTACTTTCTGGTAATTCTGGTAATTGTTTTTTTATTTTTTCAATATACTCGTCTGATAATCTAATTGCTACTAAATCTGGCTCAGGAAAATATCTATAATCTTGAGCATCTTCTTTATCTCTCATTGAAAAAGTTCTACCAGATATTTCATCCCATCGTAAACTTTCCTGTGCAATTTTATTTCCTTTTTCAATTTCTTCTATTTGTCTTTCTGCTTCATAATCGATAGCTCTTACTATATTTCTAAAAGAATTCATATTTTTCATTTCTGTTCTGGTTCCAAACTCTTTTTCTCCCCTTTTTCTAACAGAAACATTAACATCGGCTCTTAAAGAGCCTTGTTCCATTTTGCAATCTGAAATACCAATATACTCAAATATTGATTTTAATTTTCTCATATATGCTTCTACTTCTTGAGAATTTCTCATATCCGGTTTGGAAACCACTTCTATTAGTGGAACTCCTGCTCTATTTAAATCTATAAAAGTTCCTCTTCCATATTCATCATGATTTAATTTTCCAGCATCTTCTTCTATGTGAATTCTTTCAATTCTTATCTGTTTTTCTCCATCTTCTGTTTCAATTGTTACATACCCTTCATAACAAAGTGGTTTATCAAATTGTGATATTTGATAAGCTTTTGGAGTATCTGGGTAGAAATAATTCTTTCTATCATTTTTACTATTTTTTTCTATACTACAATTGGTTGCTAGGCCAGCTTTTACAGCGTATTCAACAACTTTTTCATTTAATACTGGTAAAGCTCCAGGCATTGCCATACATATTGGACAGCAATGTGAATTTGGTTCGCCACCAAATTCTGTTGAACATGAACAAAATATCTTAGTTTTAGTAGAAAGCTCACAATGAACTTCTAAACCTATTACTACTTCATAATCATCTCTAGACATTCTTATTGGGGTTTATTCTCTCTAAAATTTGTGTTTTGTTCATAAGTATATGCTGCTCTAAATATTTTTTCTTCGTCAAAAGCTTTACCTATTAATTGTAAACCTATTGGAAGTCCTTTACTATCTAGTGCACAAGGCATACTAATTGCTGGAAGGCCACCTATATTTACTGGAACTGTACAACTATCAGCTAAATACATTTCTACTGGATTATTAGACTTTTCTCCTATTTTAAACGCTGTTGTTGGAGATGTAGGTGATAATAATATATCATACTTTTCAAATAATTTATTAAAGCTGTTTTTTATAACAGTTCTAACTTTTTGCGCTTTTTTATAATAAGCATCATAATAACCCGAAGAAAGTACGTAAGTTCCTAAAATTATTCTTCTTTTTACTTCAGGACCAAATCCTTCACTTCTTGAATTTTTATAAATATCTTTTAAATTATCAAATTTTTCTGTTCTATATCCATATCTTATTCCATCAAATCTACCTAAATTTGAACTAGCTTCAGCACAAGCTATTATATAATATACTGCTGTTGAATATTTTCCAACATCTAGTGAACATTCTTCAACTATTGCTCCCATCTCTTCATATTTTTTAGCAACCGCTAAAACAGCATTTCTTACTTCTTCATTTACTCCTTCTCCAATATATTCCTTTGGAAGTCCTATTTTCATACCTTTTACATCATTTATTAAAGATTTTGTATAATCTTTTTTCTCCATATCTATAGATGTTGAATCTTTATCATCATGTCCTGCTATCAAATTTAGAAGCATTGCAGAATCTGTAACATCTTTAGTTAGAGGTCCTATTTGATCTAATGATGAAGCAAATGCAACTAATCCATATCTAGATACTAATCCATAAGTTGGTTTTAATCCTACAATACCACAAAGTGACGCTGGTTGACGAATACTACCTCCTGTATCACTTCCTAAAGTCCATGGAGCTAAATCTGCAGCAACAGCTGCTGCACTTCCTCCAGATGAACCACCTGGTACTCTAGCTAAATCCCAAGGATTATGTGTTTTGAAAAACGCAGAATGTTCTGTTGAACTTCCCATTGCAAACTCGTCCATATTTAATTTTCCAAGATAAACTAAATCTTGTTTGTTTAAATTTTCAATTACTGTTGCATTATATGGTGCAACAAAATTTTCTAACATTTTTGAACTACAAGTTGTTTTTGTTCCAGTTATACACATGTTATCTTTTATTCCAATAGGAATACCTGCAAATTTTGAAACTTGTTTTCCGGTTTTTCTATCTTCATCTACTTGTTTTGCTTTTTTCATAGCTTCTTCTTCTAATGTTGAAACATAAGCTTTTACTTCTGGGTCTTTTTCTTTAATTCTGTTAAAATAACTTCTAGTAATCTCTTCTGAAGTTACTTCCCTTTTTTCAAGCTTTTCTACAAGCTCGTGTACGGTATATTCATAAAGTTCCATCTTAATTCTCCTTATTTTCAATTTGTTTTATTTTCATACTATACTTGTTCTTCCTTTTAAAATCTAATTTATTACTTTTGGTATTCTAAACATTCCTTCATCTTTACTTGGAGCATTTGAAAGTAATAGCTCTATATTTCCAAATTCAATTACTTCATCTTTTCTTAAAACATTTGATTTTTCATTTGAACCAATAGTTTCATTCATTCCATCTGTATTAACATTATTAATTGTATTAGCTAATTGCAAAATTTCTTGCATATCTACAGTATATCTTTCAATCTCTTCTTCTGATAAATTCAAAGATGCAAGTTTTGCAATATGGTTAATCTCATCTTTACTAATTGTCATATTTTCATCTCCTCTCATACAATGACATTATTATATAATGAATTATTTGAAAATACAAGAAAAAAATCGCTATTTCTAGCGATTTAATTTTATTTTCTAATATATATTATATATATTTTTTTAAACGTTTTTTATATTTTCCAAATACTTATTATTCAAATAACATTTCTTAAATAGTTTCTTAAAATACTATATATTAATATAATTTATCACTACAAACATATTTTCCATAGCAATCTTTTAAATGACCAAATGCTAAAGCAAAAAAATCATTTGCTACAAACGCTGCCATAGTTATTAAACACATTAATCCTATTGGTAAACACATAAATAACATTAAAACAGTTATTATTGTTCCATATGCCATTAAAAAACCTGAACCTAATTTTCCAATATATAAACGATGTATACCAAAAAATCCTAGAAACCAACACAACATTAATGTTGTAAATCTATTTTTAGAACTTACATTATTTTCCTCTTTTACTTCAATTTTTTCTTCTTCCATTTTTTTTGCTCCTTAACATAAATAATTTATATTTATACTTATATTTTTATTTTTACATTATTTATTTTTTTTGTCAATAAAAAAGACAAATGTTACAGAAATGAAAAAAATAAAATCTCTCCAAAAATAGAGAGATTTTTAAATTAAATTTCTTTTCCATAATATGCATCTAACAGAATTTGTTTAATTTCAGAAACCAATGGTACTCTAGGATTTACTGTTGTACATTGATCTTCAAAAGCTCTATCTGCAAGCATATCAACTTTTGATAGAAATTCCTCTTCATTAATACCACAATCTTTTAATGACTTCTCTTCACCAAGTTTTTCATTTAACTCTTGAACAGCTCTTATTAAGGAATTTACGCCTTCTTGTGTAGATGAAGCTGGTAATCCTAATCGTTTAGCAATATCTGCATATCTTTTATCTGCTATATAGTATTCATATTTTGGCCATGATACCATTTTTGTTGGTGCTGTTCCATTATATTTTATTACATATGGCAAAATAATTGCATTTGCTTTTCCATGAGGTATATGAAATTCTCCACCTAATTTATGTGCAATAGAATGATTTACTCCTAAAAAAGCATTTGTAAAAGCCATACCTGCTATAGTACTAGCATTATGCATTTTTTCTCTGGCTACTGCGTCTGAACCATTTTCATAAGCCTTTGGTAAATATTCAAATACCAATTCAATTGCTTTTGTAGCTAATCCATCAGTAAAATCAGATGCCATAACAGAAACATATGCTTCAATTGCATGAGTTAAAACATCCATACCAGTATCAGCTGTCAACTTTTTTGGTAATGTCATAACTAATTCAGGATCTACTATTGCAACATCAGGAGTCAATTCATAATCAGCAAGAG
>CANQEK010000087.1 GCA_947594985.1 uncultured Clostridia bacterium | reverse complement strand
CTCCTTCAACTTGAACCTCAGCAAATGCTGGTATACATACAAGATCTACTCCTGATGGTGCTACAAAACCTCTTGCAATGGCAACTGCTTTTATTGCTTGATTTAAAGCTCCAGCTCCTATTGCTTGCATCTCTGCTCTTGTAGATTCTTTTACCAATCCAGCTATTGCTCCAGCAACTGAATTTGGGTTTGATTTTGATGAAATTTTTAAAACTTCCATTTTTTTTCCTCCTATTATTTTTATTTATCTTGTGTTTCGATAAATTAATTTTACACCTCAAAAGCTTGGAAAGTCTAGTAAATCTCATCTTCAAAGTTATATATAAAATTATATTATTCGACGTTTTTTCACATTTTTTATGTAATATTATGGTGAAAAAACTTTTATTAGATAAAAATATATCTAATAATGAAATCTTATTTTCAATATTTATTTGTTTATTCTTATTATTTTTTTTACTTTATTTGTATTATCATCAATTTCAAATAAACAACTATCTAATTTTCCTTTTCCTTCAGCTACTTTATATTTTTCAGGTAAAGATGTTTCAAATCTTTTAATTGAAACATCTACGTCCATTCCAATAACTGATTTCTTCGGACCTGTCATTCCAATATCTGTAATATAAGCAGTTCCTTTTTCAAGTATAGTTTCATCAGCAGTTTGTACATGAGTATGCGTTCCAAATACAATTGTTGCTTCACCATCTAAATAATAACCTAAAGCAATTTTTTCTGCTGTTGCTTCTGCATGAAAATCTACTATAATAATATCAACATCTTTTTTTAATTTTTCAATTATCTGTTTAGATATAATAAATGGATTCTCCGAAAGAATAGACATTGTTGTTCTACCTATTAAATTTATAACTGCTATTTTTTTTCCTTTACATTGGTAAATATTATAACCCTTTCCTGGATTATTATTAGGATAATTAGCAGGTCTTATTATTTGTTCATCATTTATAAAGTTAAAAATTTCTTTTTTACCCCATGTATGATTTCCCATTGTAACAACATTAACCTTCAAAGATAAAATATCTTTATACATTTTTTCAGTTATTCCCATTCCATCTGCTGCATTTTCTCCATTAACAACTACAAAATCAATATTATTCTCTTCAATCAATTTAGGTAATGTGTCCTTTAGTTTCTGAAGTCCAACTTTACCAACAATATCTCCTACAGCTAAAATTTTCATTATCAAACTCCAATCTTTTATTTAATATAATACATTTTATTGCCATTCACAAGTTGCTGGTGGCTTACTTGTAACATCATAAATTATAAATTCTATCTTATCTCCAAATTTTTCTGTAATCTCTTTAACAACTTTCTCTAGCATTTCTTTTGATACTTCTTCTCCAATTTCACCAGGTCTACCTGTCATAAAATCATTCGTAACAAATGTTCTAATTGCAACAGAATATTTCTTGTTTATTCCAACTGGAAGTAGCACAGCAAATGTTTGATTTACTTTTGCTTTTTCTAAATTACTTGTTACTATACTATCTAATTCACGAAGTAAATCAACTGTTTCATCACATATTTTCATATCAAAACATTTTGGAACTTCAGATATATTATTTTTATTTAATATATATCCTACTCTATTTATTGTATTAATAGAATCTGTTACTTCTTTTGCTTTTATTGTTATTGTTTTCCAATCAAAATCTAATTTATTTCCTTCCATTAGACATAAATTTCTATAACTTCTACAATCTCCTTGAACGCCAACAGATTTAATTGGAATAATATATCCTCTTTCATTTGTTCCAAATAAAATTTCATTCAAACTTTGTATTTCTTTCTCTGAAATAATTGCCTCATCATTTTTATCATGACAAAGTAATCTAATAGCAAGTCCTGGACCTGGGAAAGGTTGCCTTGAAGCTATAGCTTCTTCTAATCCTAATTTTCTTGCAACTTTTCTTACTTCGTCTTTATGCCAATCACTATTTGTTTCAACAATAAGACCTTTTTTTCTTGCTTCTCTAACTATTTCAACATCATTATGATGTGTTTTTATTTTATGTGCAAAACCACTTATATCTGGATTTCCACTTTCAATTAAATCTGGTCTTAACGTTCCTTGAGCTATAAAAGTATTTTTTGGATCTAAGCCTAATCTTTCAATTACGTTATTTGCTATTCTTATAAATATCTCACCAATAATTTGTCTTTTAGTTTCTGGATCTATTGTATCAACTAATGGACCAATTTTTTTACCATTAACTTCAACAACTGTATTAAAGAAATAATCTTTAGCGTTTTCTCTAATTAAATTCTTTAATCCTAATTTTTTTAAGTTTTCACATATAATATCACTTTCATTTTTTCTCATAAATCCTGAATCTATATGTATTGCATAAATATTATCAGGATCTAATGCTTTTACAAGTAATGCGGCTGTTACTGCTGAATCAACTCCACCACTTACTAGTACTACTACTTTATTATTTTTAACTTTTTCTTGAATCATATTTATTGATGTTTGAATTCTGTCTTCTAATGCATAAAAGTCCTTATAGTTTGCAATTTTCCTTATGAAGTTTTCAAGCATTTTCATTCCTTCTTCGGTTAGGTCAACTTCTGGATGAAATTGAAAGCCATACATTTTATTTTCAACATTTGCAATAGCTGCAATAGCGTCTCCAGATTTTGCTACTATTTCAAAACCTTTTGGTACTATCTTTACTGTATCACCATGACTCATAAGTACTTGTTGTTTTTCAGACAATCCTTCAAAAATCGGATTGTTTGTATTAATAATTATTTCATTTTGTCCATATTCTTTTTTTACATTACTATCAACAACTCCACCAAAATAATCTGACATAAGTTGCATTCCATAACAAATACCTAATACAGGAATACCAAGTTCAAAAATGCTTTCGTCGAATTGTAGTCTTTGATTTGATGCAACACTATTTGGACCACCTGATAAAATAACTGACTTATAATCTTTTAATTCTTCACTTTTTACATTGATAGGAAATATATCAGACTTTACTCCTAATTCTCTAACTCTTCTATCAATAACTTTTGTATATTGTCCTCCGCAATCTAATATTGCTAGTTTCTCCATAAAAACCTCCTTAAATCTATTATTTTTAATATTATAACTAATTAGTACAATGATATTTTATTATTCTTCTGGTATTAAAGTATCTACTGGACAATAGTCGTCTGTTATAACAATATCTTCATCTGATAAGTTAATTTCATAAGTATCCTCAATATTTAATATATCGTCCGTTGCTATTACCATATTATTTTGAACCAAATCAACATCATTTAAATCATTACATGGTACTACATAAACATTTTTAAATACTTGTTTTAATGTTTTTATCTCAGCTTTTATAAATTTTGAGTTTTTACCTTCTAAAGAAGATATAATATTTGTTAAGTATAAGCCATTTTCATTCAATGATTTTTTTATATTTTGAACAGCTTCTACAGTTGTTAAAGTTTTTGCTGGTGAAGATCCTGAAAATGCATCATTCATAATAGCATCATACTTTTTGGAATTATTATTTAGATAAGTTCTGCCATCTTCTGTTATAAGATTTAATCTATGATTTTGCTCTAAATTATAATCTTTTATTAATTTGTCTAAAAAGAAATATTTTTTTGCAATTTCTGTTATTTTTCCATCAATTTCAACAACATCAATATTTTTATTCTCAAAATGACTTATAAAATATTTAGGATAAGAATATCCAGCTCCTCCAATTAATAAAGTATCTTTAATTTCAATATTTGATTTAAACATTATATCATATTTTTTGGTATAATCAAATACTAGTTCATTACATTTATCTTCATTAATAAATGTTGCTGATTCATAACCACTATCTATATTTAAGATTCTAACTGGCTCTCCATTCAAAGTGCCATTATATATAAGAACTCTTCCATATTGTGTATCATAACTAACAGCATTTTTATTTGAACCTTCTAAGACTTGTTCTGAATATATTTTATTACTGTCAATACTATATTTAATAAAAACAATTAATATTAAAATGCATATTCCTATAGCTATTCCTGATTCCCAATTAATTTTAAAATCTACAATAGGTATTAAAAGTAAAATAAGTATAGATAATACAAATAGTATTTGAATGCTACCAAAATTTGGTATTAATAAAAATCCACCTAAAAATGTTCCAATAATCCCTCCTATTGTAGAAATAGCAGTAATTTTTCCTGTTGTTTTTCCTGCTGAATCTAAATCATTTATTTTCAATTTCAATATTATAGGAGTTACAGCTCCAATAAATAGTGACGGAATAAAAAACAAGAATAATGTAGAAAAAATAGCACCAATTTTTATATTTGTAGTAGTTCTTGTAATTATACTAATAATATTTGTTTGATAAATTGGAATTATGAAGATTGAAATTGCTGAAATAGCCAAAATTATTTTTAAATTATTATTAACATTTTTCTTATCAGCTATAATTCCACCTAAATAATTTCCTATACTACTGCTTAATAAAATAATTCCAATAACACTTGTCCAAACTAAATTACTACTTCCAAAATATGGAGATAATACTCTAGAAGCAACAAGCTCTAATATCATACATATTGCATCCACTATAAAAATAATTATTTCTAACCTATATTTTTTCATTTAAAACTCCTTATTATATCTGTATCATTTTGATTTATATTATAGAAATTGTTTTGATAATTCCTATAATATAAATCATAACAAAATCACATAATATTTTATTTACACAATCTATTCATATTTTTTATTCTTTCAATAGCTTCAATAGTATTTTCTTTTGTTCCAAAAGCTGTAAGCCTAAAATAACCTTCTCCACTAGGTCCAAAACCAACACCAGGAGTCCCAACAATATTAACTTTATTTAATAATTCATCAAAGAACTCCCAAGAAGTTAAATCATTAGGTACTTTAAGCCAAATATAAGGTGCATTTATTCCACCATATACAGTATATCCAGCATTTTTCATACCCTCTTTTATTATTTTTGCATTATTCATATAGTAAGATATATTTTCTTTAATTTGTTTTTGTCCTTCTTCCGAATATACAGCTTCTGCTGCTCTTTGAACTGGATAAGAAACCCCATTAAATTTTGTATTATTTCGTCTATTCCATAAAGAATTTAATGCTACTTTTTTTCTTTCAGTTGTAAATCCAATTAACTCTTTCGGAACTACTGTATAAGCACATCTTAATCCAGTAAAACCAGCTGTTTTAGAAAAACTTCTAAACTCTATTGCAACCTCTTTTGCTCCTTCTATTTCATATATCGTATGTGGTACATTATTTTCTGAAATATATGCTTCATATGCTGAATCAAATAATATTAGTGAATTATTACATCTGGCATAATCTACCCATTTTTTTAATTCTTCTTTTGTAAGCGTTGTTCCAGTAGGATTATTAGGTAAACACAAATATATTATATCTGGAATTTCTTTTGGAAGTTCTGGAATAAAATTGTTATTAGATGTAATTGGAATATAAATTATATTTTCAAATTTTCCAGTTTCAATACTATAACTTCCAGTTCTTCCTGACATAACATTTGTATCTAAATATACTGGATAAACTGGATCTATAATTG
>CANQEK010000086.1 GCA_947594985.1 uncultured Clostridia bacterium | reverse complement strand
ATTGTCTTTGTCGTTGTCGTAGCTTCGAGATTTTATGAAATAAAATCTTGAAGTACGGATCACGAGCGAAGCGAAGTAGAAATAATTGTCTTTGTCGTTGTCGTAGCTTCGAGATTTTATGAAATAAAATCTTGAAGTACGGATCACGAGCGAAGCGAAGTAGAAATAATTGTCTTTGTCGTTGTCGTAGCTTCGAGATTTTATGAAATAAAATCTTGAAGTACGGATCACGAGCGAAGCGAAGTGAAGGATGAAATATGAATATTAAAAGAATTTTAACAACAATAATTGGATTACCTATTGTTATAATATTATTAGCATTTTCAAACAAGTACATAATAGATATAATAGTAGCAATAATGGCAATAATAGCAATGAATGAATTTATAAAGTGTGTTTCCTCAAAAGCAAAAGTTATATCATGGATAAGTTATCTATCAGTAGGAATGATAGCATTAATACATATAATACCAATTAATATAATACAAAAGATTTTACCAATCTCTATACCAACATTATTATTAATATTATTTTTACATATAATAATTTCAAATATGAAAATTACGTTTGAAGATATTTCATACACTTTAATAGGAATTATATATATTTTAGGTTTTACAGTGTTTTTTCCACTATTATATGGAGAAACAATTAGTAATATATCAGGTAAAATATTAATATGGTTTGTGTTAATTTCAGCATGGGGAACAGATATCTTTGCTTTTATAGTAGGGGTAAAAATGGGAAAACATAAATTTAGTAAAGTTAGTCCTAATAAGACTATAGAAGGTTGTGTAGCTGGAATACTAGGAGCACTATTTTTAAATTTATTGATAGCATTAGTATTAAATAAATATTTTTCATTTGAGATTTCTTATATAACAATAGGAGTTATTGCAATTTTATTAAGTATTATAGGACAAATTGGTGATTTTGCTGCTTCTAGTATAAAAAGATATTTTGGAATAAAAGATTTTAGTGAGTTATTTCCAGGACATGGTGGAATGCTTGATAGAATAGACAGTGTTATTTTTATATCTCCATTTGCGTATTTTTTATTAATCAGTTTTTTATAGGAGGAAAATAATTTGAGCTTTTTAGTAAATGCTTTCAAAGTTATATTTTTATTAGGATTTTTGGTATTCATTCATGAGGGGGGACATTTTCTAGTTGCCAAGTTTTTTAAAGTTAAAGTTGAAGAATTTTCTATAGGATTTGGACCAAAGATATTTTCAAAAAAAGGAAAAGAAACTTTATATTCTATAGGTTGTATTCCTTTTGGTGGATTTGTTAAAATGACTGGTGAAATGGAAAAAAGTGATGACGAGAGAGCTTTTAATAATGCAAAAATATCTCATAGAATAGCTATTGTAGCTGCTGGAGCAATTGTAAATATAGTTTTTGCAATACTATTATTTTTCTTTTTATCAATTTTTTCAGGATATAATTTATCAACAACTGTTGCTGAAATAATGCCAGAATCAAAACAAAATTTATCAAATATCCAAATTGGGGATAAAATATTAAAAATAAATAATCAGAAAATTAGGTTAAAATCAGATATATCAAAAGCATTACAAAATAGTGATGGAAGACCTGTAAAAGTTTTATTAGATAGAAATGATGAGCAAATAGAAGTTGAAGTTATTCCAACAAAATATGGAGACAGTGAATATATATTGGGAATTCAAGTTGCGCTTATAGAGGGTAATTTCGGTGAAAAAATATATTATTCTTTTTGGGAAACAATCGATTTTATAAAATCGATTGGAAATGGATTAGTGTTATTATTTACTGGAAATGTAAATATTGATCAAATGACAGGTCCAATAGGAATCTCCGAGATAGTGGTAAAATCAAATGGTATTTATAACTTTGTATATTTAATTTCATTAATTTCTTTATCATTAGGAGTTACTAATCTTTTACCAATACCAGCATTAGATGGTGGAAGGATAGTTTTATTAATTCTTGAAGGAATTCGTGGAAAAGCATTAAAAGAAGAAATTGAAATAGGAATACAATCAGCTGGATTTTTATTATTAATTATTTTATCAGTATATATATCTTATAAAGATATTTTAAGAATTTTTTAATTAGTTATTACAATGAGATTTAATAATAATTAGAAAGATAAAATTTCTAAACTAATAAAAAAACATAGGAGGAAATATAAGATGAGATGTAGCATTTGTGGAGCAAAGTTAAAAAAAGAAGAAGGAGATATTTGCGTTAATTGCTATAAAGAGTATCAAGAAGAAGAAGAACTAAAGAAAGATGTGAATGAACAATTAAGAATAAAGAGAAAGTATTCAATATCATATGAAATTTTGAAATATATGGAAATAATAGTTATATTTTTATTGACGATAGTAGTATTATTATTATCAGGAAAAATTTTCGAAACTGTATTATTAATAGGTATATCTTTAATTATACTTGGTTTTTTATTCTTTATTGATAAAAGAATAGCCATAGGAACACTAGCTATATTTTACGAAAAGAAAGTAACATATACTTTTAAATTTTTATTTTTTAATGTAAAAAAGACTATAAAATATTCTGATATAAGTGATGTAAGAGTTTTCCAAACACATAGACAAAAAAAATTTGGATATGGTGATTTATGTATATATGGAAAAGGAATTATACCTGGTTCAAGTTTTATAAATGGTTTTCAGATAAAAAATATAGAAAATGTTTTAGATGCTTTAGTTGAAGTAGGTAAAATAGTTGAACTAGAAAAAAAACAAAAATAAAGAGGCAATTATGCAGAGAAAGTATATAAAAGAAGTTTTTTATGATTATAATTTAAAAAATAATTTAGTAGATGCAGAGATAGATAGTATAAATTTATATAAAAATTTAAATAAATTACAAATTAAGGTGGTATCGGAAAAACAAATAACTATACAAGAAATAGAAGATTTCGAAAATTATTTAACTAAAAGGTTCTTAATAAATAAAGCAACAATAGATATTTTATATAATAATTGTAATATAGACTTCAACATTAAAGACAGTTGGGATTATATAATAAATTATATTGTAAAGAAAGAACCTTTTAGTAAAGCAATACTTAAAAATAGTAATATAGAAATTCAGGAACAAACTATTGTTGTAAAGTTGGCTATGAGAGGTGCCACTTTTTTGCTTGAAAAAAAATTTGATAAAGGGCTAGAACACTTATTAAAAAATTTATATAACAAGGATTTTAAAATCGAATTTATAGAAAATATATCTGAACAATTTGAAAAAGAATTAATAGAAAAAAGAGATAAAGAAGAGGAAGAGGCTTTAATTGAATTAGAAAAACAAGCACAAATTGATATTGCTCTTGCAAAAGAAAAAAAGAAAATTGAAAAAGAAAAGGAAAAACAGAAGAAAATTGAAGAGGAAGAAAAAATAAAAGAAAATTTACGTTTAGAAAATCCTGAATTAGCGGCAAAAATTGAAGCACATCAGGAAAAATCTTCTAAAGTAAAAGACGAAGAATCACCTTTGATTTTAGGAAGAAACTTGATTATAAGAACTGAACTTATGAAGATTGTTGATATTCCTATGACTGAGGAAACTAATATAAAAGTTTGTATTGATGGGGAGATTTTAAATACTTCAATAGAAACAAAAGATATAAAAGATGAAAAAGTTATATTAATGTTTAATTTATTTGATGGTACTAGTACAATATGTTGTAAAATATTTTTACCTAAAGAAAAACTTAGTGAAGTAAAAAATAGAATTTCAAAAGCAAAAGGTTTAAGAATAGAAGGAAATGCAAAATATAATACATATTCAAAAGAAGTAGAAGTAATGTCTAATACAGTTATTGAATCTACAGGTATTAAAAAAGAAAAAAGAATTGACAATTCAGAAAATAAAAGAGTAGAACTTCATATGCATACTCAAATGAGTCAATTAGATGCAATAACTCCATGTGTTGATTTAATAAAAAGAGCTATTAGTTGGGGCTGGAAGTCAATTGCAATCACTGATCATGGTGTTGTTCAAAGTTTTCCAGATGCACATAAACTTTTAGAAAAAACTGGAGATGATTTTAAAGTAATTTATGGCGTTGAAGCGTATTATTGTCCTGATAAAGATCCATGCGTATATAATTCAAAAGGACAAACTATTGATACAGAATATTGTGTATTTGATTTAGAAACAACAGGTATTTCACATCTTACAGAAAAAATTACAGAAATAGGAATAATTAAAATTAAAAATGGAGAGATAATTGATACTTTTGAATGTTTTGTTAATCCTGAGAAACCTATACCACAAGAAGTTGTTGAAGTAACTCATATTACAGATGATATGGTAAAAGATGCTGAAACTATAGATAAAGTTATGCCTAAAGTTTTGAAATTTATGCAAGGATCTGTTTTAGTTGCTCATAATGCTGATTTTGATATAGGATTTATGAAATACAATTGTGAACAACTTGGATTACAATTCGAATTTACACATATTGATACTTTACGTCTTGCAAAATCTATATTTCCTGAATTTTCAAAATATAAATTAGGAATAATAGCAGAAAAATTAGGTATAAAGGTTGAGGTAGCACATCGTGCATTAGATGATGTAAAAACACTTGTTGCAGTTTTTAAAGAAATGATAGAAATAGCAAAAGACAGAAATGTAACAACTATAGATGGTTTTGATAATGCATTTGAAACTGATTTTAGAAAACTTCCAGTTTACCATATGATAATTTTAGCTCAGAATTATATTGGATTAAAAAATTTATATAAATTAGTATCATATTCTCATTTAGATTATTTTTATAAAAAGCCTAGAGTTTTGAAATCAATGCTTGATAAATATAGAGAAGGATTAATTATAGGAAGTGCTTGTGAATCGGGTGAATTATATAGAGCTGTTTTACAAGGTAAGTCTGATGAAGAACTTGAAGAAATTGCAAGATATTATGATTATTTAGAAATTCAACCTTTAGAAAATAATGAATATTTAGTTAGACAAGAACAAGTTGAAGGATGGGATACGTTAAAACAATTTAATAAAAAGATAGTTGAAATAGGAGATAAATTGAATAAGCCTGTTGTAGCAACTTGTGATGTTCATTTTATGGATCCTCAAGATGAAATTTATAGAAGAATATTGCAAGCGGGACAGAAATATGATGATGCAGATAATCAAGCCCCACTATTTTTGAGAACTACAGAAGAAATGTTACAAGAATTCGAATATTTAGGAAAAGAAAAGGCTTATGAGGTCGTAGTTACAAATACAAATAAAATTGCAGATATGTGTGAAAAAATAAAACCTATTTCTCCTGAAAAATGTCCACCACATATTCCAGGTTGTGAAGAAGATATAAAAAATATAGCTTATAAAAAAGCTTATGAATTATATGGAGATCCACTTCCAGAAATAGTTCAAACAAGACTTGATAAAGAATTAAATTCAATAATAAGTAATGGATATTCAGTTATGTATATTATTGCCCAAAAATTAGTATGGAAGTCTAATGAAGATGGATATATTGTTGGATCAAGAGGATCTGTAGGTTCATCACTTGTTGCTTTTATGACAGGTATTACAGAGGTTAATTCTTTAGCTCCACATTATAGATGTCCAAAATGTAAATATTCAGATTTTACTGATTATGGAATAGGAAATGGTTTTGACCTT
>CANQEK010000085.1 GCA_947594985.1 uncultured Clostridia bacterium | reverse complement strand
AAAGAAGATATTGCCGCTTCTATTTTCCAAGCAGTAGTAAATCAAACAATTAGTGGACTTGCACAAGGTAGGCCAATAAAAGGTACTGTTGCCTTTTTAGGTGGACCTTTAAATTACCTTTCAGAATTAAGAAAACGCTTTATAGAAACATTAAATTTAACAAAAGACAAAGCTGTTATTCCTGAAAATGCACATTTATTAGTTGCTACTGGTGCAGCTTATAACTCTGTAGATAATGCAAAAATAAAATCTTCTGAATTAAAAGAAAAACTTAAAACTTTTAAAAAAGCAAAATTTACAGAAGGTAAAACTTTAGAACCATTATTTTCTAGTAAAAAAGAATATGAAGATTTTAAGAAAAGACATGATAATAATAAAGTTGCAAGAAACGACTTGAATACTTACAAAGGAGATGCTTTTATTGGTATAGACGCTGGTTCTACTACAACAAAATTAGTTTTAATTGATAAAGATGGGGCTCTTCTTTATTCTTTATATGGTAATAATAAAGGAAATCCATTAAAAAGCGTTATATCAATGCTTAAAAAATTATATAAAATTATCCCAGAAAATATAGTTATTCGCTATAGTGGGGTGACAGGTTATGGAGAAAAACTTATCCAAACTGCCTTAAATATTGACTTAAACGAAATAGAGACAATTGCTCATTATGTTGCTGCAAAAAAATTTTTACCAAAAGTTACTAGTATAATAGATATTGGCGGTCAAGATATGAAATATATTAAACTTAAGAATTCTGTTATTGACAATATTATGCTAAATGAAGCCTGTTCTTCAGGTTGTGGATCTTTTTTAGAAACTTTTGCTAAAAGTCTTGATTTAACTATTGAACAATTTGTTGACGAGGCTTTAAAATCAAAAACACCTGTAGATTTAGGTTCTAGATGTACTGTATTTATGAATTCAAAAATAAAACAAGCTCAAAAAGAAGGTTTTTCAGTTGGAGATATTTCAAGTGGTCTTTCTTACTCTATTATAAAAAATGCAATTCAAAAAGTTATGAAAGTAAGAGATGTAAAAACACTTGGTAAAAATATAGTAGTTCAAGGTGGAACTTTTTATAATGATGCTGTACTAAGAGCTTTTGAATTAATCGTTGGTAAAGAAGTTGTTAGACCTGATATAGCTGGATTAATGGGAGCATATGGAGTTGCTCTTTTAGCTCAAGAACAATATAATGCTAATCTAGATATGACACATAGATCCACAATTTTAAAAGCAGAAGAATTGGATAATCTAAATATTCAAATTTCCCATATTCGTTGTAAGGGTTGTGAAAATAATTGTTTATTAACTATTAATACTTTTGAAAATGGAAAAAAATTTATTTCTGGAAATAGATGTGAAAAAGGCGCTGGTATTCAAGATTCAAATAAAATCGATTTACCAAACATTTATAAATATAAATATGAACGTCTATTTAATTATGAACCTCTTTCAGAAGAAAATGCTAAACGTGGAATAATAGGCATCCCTAGGGTACTAAATATGTATGAAGACTATCCATTCTGGTTTACATTTTTTACTAAATTAGGATTTAGAGTTATAATTTCTGAAAAATCTAATAGAAAAACTTATGAAAAAGGTATTGAGTCAATGCCTTCTGAATCTGTTTGTTACCCTGCAAAATTAGCACATGGTCATGTCATGAGTTTATTAAAACAAGGTATAAAAACTATTTTTTACCCTTGTATTCCTTATAATAGAAAAGAATATGAGAAATCAGATAATCACTATAATTGTCCTATAGTTATTTCATACTCAGAAGTTATAAAAAACAATATAGAAGAATTAAGAAATCCTGAAATAAAATATTTGAATCCTTTTTTACCTATAGATGATGTAAAAAATTTAGCAAAAGTTATTTATGAAAATAAAGATTTTAAACAATACAATTTTACTAAAAAGGAACTTTTAGAAGCTACGGAAGCAGCTGAACGAGAATATCAGAATTTTAAAAATGATGTAAGAAAAAAAGGAAAAGAAACATTAAAATATATTAAAGAAAATAATTTAAGAGGCATTGTATTAGCTGGACGTCCTTATCACGTTGATCCAGAAATTAACCATGGTATTGATACTTTAATTACGAGTTTAGGTTTATGTGTTTTATCAGAAGATAGTATTTGTGAACCTAAAGATAATGTAAGTCATCATCTTCGTGTAGTTGATCAATGGGTATTTCATTCAAGATTATATGCAGCAGCAGAATTTGTTGGAAAACATGACTATCTAGAAATGATTCAATTAAATTCTTTTGGTTGCGGTGTTGATGCTGTTACTACTGATCAAGTTGAAGAAATTTTAAAAAGTTACGATAATATGTATACTCTTATCAAAATTGATGAAATTAATAACTTAGGTGCTATACGTATTCGTATTAGATCATTACTTGCTAGTATGAATAAACGTATTGCTCAAAAGAAAGAGGAAGCAGAAAATCAAAAATTAACTAGTGAGTTAGGAAATTATGAGGTTCCTAGAATTCCTTTTACTAAAAAAATGAAAGAAGAGGGTTATACTATATTAATTCCTCAAATGACTCCTATTCATTTTGAATTAATTGAATCATCTGTAAAATCACTTGGATATAACGTAAAATTGTTGAGAGAATGCACAGAAAAAACTGTTGAAATTGGTTTAAGATATGTAAATAATGATGCTTGTTATCCATCTATTTTAACAACAGGTCAATTTATAGAAGCATTACAGTCTGGAAAGTACGATATAAATAAAACTGCTCTTATAATGTCTCAAACAGGTGGCGGTTGTCGTGCTACTAACTATATTGGATTTATTAGAAAAGCTTTAAAAGACGCCGGTTTCGGAAATGTTCCTATAATTTCATTTAATGTTGTGGGAATGGAAAAATCAACAGGATTTAAAATTACTATTCCTATGGCAATTAACTTAATTAAAGCTGTTTTCTATGGAGATTTACTTCAAAAGCTTTTATTGAAGAATAGAGCCTATGAAGTAAATAAAGGTGATTCACAGGCTATGTATGATAAATGGCTTGAAAAATGTAAAAAATTATGTTGTAAATCATCATTTACGCAATTTAAAAACAGTATTAATGAAATTGTACAAGACTTTGAAACAATAGAACTTGACACATCTATTGAAAAACCTAAAGTTGGTATCGTGGGTGAAGTTTTAATAAAATACCATCCTTTTGGAAATAATGAAATAATTAAAGTACTTGAAAAAGAAGGGGTTGAAGTTATTTCACCTGACTTTATGGGATTTATAAAATTCATTGCAACACATAAAATAACTAATAATAGATTATTAAAGATTGATAAAGCTAAAGCTAAAATATTTAGTATTGTAATTAATTTAATTGAAATGTTAGAAAAAGATTTAAAAAGGGCTCTTGCAAAGTCAAAAAAGAATTATCTACCTCCTTGTAATATATTTGAATTAGAGGAGAAAGTAAAAGATATTTTATCAATAGGAAATCAAACTGGAGAAGGTTGGTTCTTAACAGCTGAAATGATTGAATATATTGAAAATGATATTCCAAATATAGTATGTGTTCAACCTTTTGCTTGCCTTCCTAACCATGTTGTTGGAAAAGGCGTTATAAAATCAATTAGGGAAAAATATCCTTTTGCTAATATATCACCAATTGATTATGATCCTGGAGCGAGTGAAACAAATCAAACTAATAGAATTAAACTATTAACTACTGTAGCTAAAGACAATTTAAAAAAGAAAAAACTTTCAAAAAAAGCTATAGAAATAGAAAATCTTGTTAAAGATGAAAAAACAATAAAACAAATATAAAATGAGAACGGAATCAACAATTATAAAAAAGTAATTTAATATTATATTTCAAAAAAAGCTAATATAGAATAATTTAGTCTATATTAGCTTTTGCCATAGTGGAAGAATTTGAATCAAAAGAAAAGAGTATATAAACTATACTCTTGTTCAAGTATTAAATTTGATTAAGTATTAATTGATTTAAGCATTTTTTTAGAATCTAATATTCTACATACATATTAATTTCTATTAAATATGGTTTTTATCTTATTTATAATTCTCTTAAAAATTGATTCCTTATATTCTACCATTGTAACTTCTTTAGTATCTTCTATGTTTTCTTTATGACTATAAATATTCTTGTTTTGAAAAATATCAACATTATATTTTTCTTTCTTTTTCTCTTCTAATTTCCTTCTATCATAATTTTGCTTTGCAATAATTTTCTTTCTTTGAGTTTCAGTTGCCCAATAATCTCTAAATAATAATATAATAATTCCTTTTGTTATATCTGATACATTTTGTTCTTCTAGTGTTTTATTTGGGTCATAATTAAATTTATATTCTCTATTAGAATTTGTTTCAAATAACTCAATTTCAGTCTTTGGTATTTTATTATAATCTTCTATTGGAATATATTTTAATATTTCTAATATTTCACTATAGGCTATTGCATATTTAGTATCTAACATATTACTAATCTCCTATGTTTGGTGAATTATTTTGTTTTTCTCTCTGTTCAGTAATTACTCTTTGTTTTGCTTGTTCTATATCATCTAATCTTGTTAAGTCTGGTAAACTATCTATTGATTCTTGTACTAGTCCTTGTGTAGATTTAGTTTTTGGTTGCTTCATTTTTATTGCTTTTAATCTCTCTATCATTTCATCATCATGTGTAATTAAATCCTCTCTTACAAAATTTAATTTTTCTAATGCTTCTATGCCTAATATATCAATAGCAATTTCATAATCTTTTTCTGTAGATAATTGTCCTGGAAAATGCACATCTTTTCCAAAAATAACAAATAAATCTTTTCCGCTTTCTTTTGCAGTTTTAGTTTCCTCTGCAACTATCTTCCAAAACTCTGACGATGGATAAGGTATTCTTCTTTTTAACTTGTCTATTGGTAATTCGCTATCTATTTTTGATGATATTTGACCAAAATTTATCTCTAATGGAATACCTTTTTCAATGGCTTTTCTACAAATTGTTCTAGTAATCTCTTCTTCCTTTACTCCAAAACTATCTCTTGCTTGCATAAACAAATCTGGATGTGCAATAACATCAGGTAATCCTTTATCAATTGCAGATAAAATTGACTCTGCATATAAATCTAATACTTCATCACTTATTTGTTCTCTATTTTTTCCCTTTACTATGCCATATTCCTGTCCATTGTCATCTATTACAAAATGTTGTCCTAAAACCATTTTATCTGTTCTTGATTTTAATTCTTGTAAATGTGCCAAATCTCTATCAGAATATTCAAATTCAAAACCAGACTCTATTTCTATTTGTCCTTTATATTTCTCTTGCAAATAATGAATAGATGCCAAGTATGATTGGACTTCCGCTATATCCATTCTCATTCTTGCTCTATGATTCATTCCGTCTGGTAGTGGAATATGGTCTGTAAAAGCTAACTTTTTAATTCCACCTTTTATTGCATTTTGTACCCATTCCTCGTCTCCAGTATCTTTTGCAGCATGTCCACATCTTTGAGTATGTGTATGAAAGCAGAAGTCTTGTGTTGGGTTTTGGTTCACTTCTTGCCTCTTACTTTCTCTAACTCTTGACATATGTTCTTGTATTAATTTCATTTCTTCTAAAGACATTACTATTTCTTCATCCATATCTTTACCAGAAAAAGTAAAACCAG
>CANQEK010000084.1 GCA_947594985.1 uncultured Clostridia bacterium | reverse complement strand
CAATGAAGGATCAAAGGATTATTTAGTAAATTTGTGGAAAATGATGAGAGTAAAAGTGTTGGATTTTATAAATAAACTTTTTAAAATACTAGACTTTTTTTAAAGATTATGTTAATATATATAAAGTTAATATTCGGGTGTCGCCAAGCGGTAAGGCAACCGGCTCTGACCCGGTCATGCGTAAGTTCGAATCTTACCACCCCAGCCAGCAAAGTTTCTGTTCGAACTTTATAGAACAGGAGATATAAAAATCAATCAGTTAAACTGGTTGATTTTTCTTTTTGGAAAAAATCATCCTAAAATATGAAGAAAGCATGGTATTTGAAATGAAGTTAATCAAACAAGAATTACAATTAGTAATTGTTAAAAGAATTACTTTGTTGGTTTTCAATTATTCAAAAGATGTATATATTTCTAATTTAACAAAAGATAAAACATAAATAATTTAACACCACTAAAACTTGTTAATATATATCTAAGTAAAAATATTAAAAACGTGTTGCTAAAAAATGTATTTTATATTATTATGAAAGTATAAGAAAAATAAAATTTTGTTATAGGGGGTGTGAACAAAAGTGAAAAAATGAAAAATATTATTATCAATTCATTTTGAGGAGGTTCATCATCTGGAGGATTTTCTGATGATGTAGGTTCCTTTGGAAGAGGAAGTACTATAAGTTGTTAATAATATGAAAGAAATATATCAATATAAATAATATTTAGGAGGAAGTATGGAAGATATTTTGGTAAAAAAGTTTATAGGAAAAAAATGCAGATATAATCTATAACAAAATGGAAAAGAAAGGTAGTTTTAATGTATTTTGTATGTTGTTTTATTTTTCTATTTTCTATATAGAAAGATGTATTTAATAGGACTAATATCATTTTTAATACAAAGTCTAATTGCAAATTATGTAAAGAATATTTTTGTAAGTATTATATGTATGATTTTGTGGGGATTTATATTTTATCCGTTATATAAAATTCATATAACAAGAAAAATAAATGAAATAAAAGAAAAAGCTACTACAGAAGAAGAAATAAATAATATGTGTATAAAAAAAGGTGGAACATCAATTATTGCAGCAATAAGTGTACCTTTAATACTTATAATTATTTTGATAGTAAGTATTGGAATGGAAATATTTGATTCAGCAACTAATGTTATAAATACTCAAAATAATAATGATTCAAATAATTCAAATTACTATTCATATAACGGAGCAAAAATTAAGTATGGACAATATTATGGTTTAGGGTGTAATTATAAAGATATTAAATAGGAGAAAAAATTAATGAATAAATTAAGTAAAATTCTTATAGTAATAATTATAGTTTTATGTATAGCATTAGCAGTAGCTACATATATAATTATTACTGATAGAAAAATGTCCAAAAACAATTTAGATTCAACATTATCTCAATCAAATGAACTTTATGAAGCAAATCTTAAAATTAAAGAATTGGAAAATCAATTAGATGAACAAAATAATAGTTTGAATACACAATTAGAGGTGTTTTATGCTAAAATAGAAAATATAGACAAGGAAGACGAAGTTACAACTGTTACAGTTGAAGGGCTAGAAGTAAATGATAGTAACCATAAAGGAAAATTTGATTTTGAATTAAATGATGAAATAAAAATATTTTTAAATGGAGAGAAAAAGGAAGCTTCTGATTTAAAAGTTGGAGATAATATATGTATTATATATGATGGAAACTTATCTAGAAGTGTTCCACCAAAAATTTTAAAGCTTATTAGTATAAAAATATTAAATGATACAAATACTTAAAAATATATTTTATTTAAATTTTATATATTTTATATATATTTCAATAAGTAATTTTATAGGTATAAAATAAAAATCATCTCATATATAATAAAAGAGGTGATTTTTTTGATATATTTGCGAGTAGAAGATAAAATTGACTATACAAAAATGAAATTTAATTTTTTTCGTAAACAAATATGTAATATTAAAAATAAATTTTTAAAATTAAAAGAAGAAAAATTTGAAAATATTGTTTTATTAACAATACCAAATTTAAATAATATTACATTAAATAAGCTCTCAAAATATATAAAGATTAATTGTATAAATAGAATATGCTTATCTGATACATTATTAAAAAATGATGTTTTTATGGAATTTATTAAAAATGAACAAGTTAAAATATTAGATGGAAAATGGTTATTTAAACATTTGACTGAATGTTGTGCAGAATATATTTGTACAAGCAAAAAAGAAGATTTAGGATATCAAGAAATATCATTTTTATCTAAAGATATAAATGATATAGTTGTTAATGCTATTAAAGATTTGGCACCTAAAATAAAAATATTAAATGTTATAACCTTTGATGAAAATAAATTTAGAAAAGTTGAAAGAGATCTTTATGAACAAAAGGGAATAATATTAAATATGAATAATAATTATAAAAAAAGTTTAATAAAAAGTGATATAATATTTAATTTTGATTTTTTGGATGAAGAAATAAATAAATATATACTTCCAAAGAAAACGTGTATTGTCAATTTTAATAATGATATAAAAATTAATTCTAAATCTTTTGAAGGAATAAATGCAAATTTTTATGATATTCAAATGCCTAGAAAATATCTTAAAAATAGCATATATCTTAAAGATTTTAATAGTTCAATACTTTATGAAAGTTATATTTATAAAAAAACTAGTCCACAAAATATTGTTAAAGAGATAAAAGAAGATGGTGTAGATATTGTTTTTTTAAATGGAAGAAATGGTAGAATTCGAAAAAATGAATATTTAAATTTGTCTAAAAAAATAGTAAATTAGCTTGACAAATTATAAAATAAATCTTATTATATTTTAAAATAAATAACAAACAAAAGGGGGCTTAAAAACATGGGTGAAAAAGAAGTTTTATTAACTCAGGAAGGATATAATAATTTAGAAAAAGAATTAGAAAAATTAAAAACCGAAGTAAGGTATGAAATAGCAGAAAGAATTAAAGTAGCTTTAGGATTTGGTGATTTGTCTGAAAATTCAGAATATGATGAGGCAAAGAATGCTCAAGCTGCAAATGAAATAAAAATAGCTGAATTAGAAGAAAAAATAAAATATGCTAGAATAATAGATGAATCAGAAATAGATACTGAAGTAGTTCAAGTTGGAAATACTGTAAAAGTACGTGATATGGAATTTAATGATGATATAGAATATACTATAGTTGGTTCAACAGAAGTTGATTTAAATGCTAATAAAATTTCTAATGAATCTCCAATTGGTAAGGCATTACTTGGTAAGAAAAAAAATAATATTGTAGAAGTTCAAGCTCCAGCTGGAATTATAAAATTAAAAATTTTATCAATAACAAAATAAAATATAATGGATATTTGATATATGATAAAGTAAACATCAAATATCAAATATCTTTAGAGTGTTAATAAATTTGTATAAAATTTGTTGGCACTTTTTTTATATAATTAGGAAAATGTTTTTAATTTTCTATTATATAAATGTTTTACAGAGATAAGAATTATTTTGAAAATTTTTATTGTATAAACTATAAAGGTTTATAGATATATCCTTATTAAAAAATCTAAATATATTATTATACAAGGATGGTTTTATATGAAGAGAATTAGAGTTGCAGGATTAATAGAGATGCAAAAAGGATTTGCACTAATGTATAGAAGAAATGTGAAACCTTCTAAGAATCCATTACAGCCATATGGTGAATATTATGTTTTTCCTGGTGGTGGATTTGAGGATGATGATATAACATTTGAAAATGGAGTAAAGAGAGAAATATTAGAGGAATTTGGAATAGTTGTTGAAGTAAAAGAAGAATTATATAAAAGAGAGATTGAGAATGAATTAGAGGAACATTTATTTAGATGTGAATATGTTAGTGGAGATTTAGGAACAGGAACTGGACCAGAGTTTTCTAATAATCCTAAATATATTGAAAGAGGAGAATATATTCCAATAATTGTACCAAAGGAAAAGATAAAAAATATTAGATTATTACCAGAAGAATTTAAGAATAAGTTAATAAAAGATTTTAATTTATAATAATACAATTTAGAAGAACAAGAGTAGACAATAATTGATTTGTAAAAAATAAAACTGTATTATGTTCTTATTGATTTATTCTATTATCAAAATTTTTAAAAAAATATTATACTATAGTAAATATTGCGATAAATTCTATAGTATAAAAAGTTTTAATAATAAAATAAAAAAATATATAAAAAATAGTGAAAAAAAAAATTTTTTATGATAGAATACAAAAGTATTATAAATATAAAATAATTGTAATGTAAAATTATAATTTTAAAAATTGAAAAGTGTTTAAAAAAAGTAAAAGGAGAGAAAATATTATGGAATTACAAGGTTTAGAAGAAAGAATGCAAAAGTCGATAGAAGTTTTTAAGCAAAATTTATCAGAAATTAGAGCTGGAAGAGCTAATCCAGCTATATTAAATAAAATTAATGTTGAATATTATGGAGTTGCAACACCAATAAATCAAGTAGCAGGAATATCCGTTCCAGAAGCTAGAACAATAGTTATTCAACCATGGGATATTACTGTTTTAAAAGCAATTGAAAAAGCAATTTTAGCTTCAGATATAGGATTAAATCCAAATAATGATGGTAAAGTTATAAGATTAAACTTTCCAGAGTTAACAGAAGAGAGAAGAAAAGAATTAGTTAAAGATATAAAGAAAATTGCAGAAGATGCAAGGGTTAGCGTTCGTTCTATTAGAAGAGATGGAATGGATGATGTAAAAAATAAACAGAAAAAATCAGAGATAACAGAGGATGAAAAAACTGATATAGAAGATAAAATTCAAAAATTAACAGACAAATATGTAGCAGAAATTGATAAACTTTTAGAAGATAAAGAAAAAGAAATTATGAATATATAAAAATGGAGTATTTATGAAAGATGAATTAATGCCTAAACATATAGCTATTATTATGGATGGTAACAGAAGGTGGGCCCAAAAAAGAAATTTACCTATTAAGTTGGGACACAAACAAGGTGCAGAAACTTTAAAAAAAGTAGTAAGATATGCAAATAAAATTGGTATTGAATACATAACAGTATATGCCTTTTCAACTGAAAATTGGAAGCGAAGCAAAGAAGAAGTTGAAGCTTTAATGGATTTATTAAAGAAATATTTAGATGATTTTTCTAAAGAAGCAGATACAGAAAATATTGTAATTAAAGTATTAGGAAATATTAATCAGTTATCTGAAAGTTTACAAAAAGCTATAGAACAAACTATTAAAAGAACAGAAAATAATACTGGAACTATATTTAGTATAGCTTTAAATTATGGTGGAAGAGATGAGATTACAAAAGCTGTAAAAGATATAGCTAAAGAAGTGAAAGATGGAAAAATTACAGTAGATGATATTTCAGAAAATTTAGTTTCAGAACATTTATATACAAAAAATTATCCAGATCCAGATTTATTAATAAGAACAAGTGGGGAATTAAGATTAAGTGGCTTTTTACCATGGCAAACTGTTTATTCAGAATTTTTATTTTTAGAAAAATTATGGCCAGATTTCACGGAAAAAGATTTAGATGAGGCCATAGAAATATATAAAAATAGAAATAGAAAATTTGGAGCAAAATAAAAATTATTATATAGAAATAAATGTCTTCATCGTTGTCGTAGCTTCGAGATTTTATGAAATAAAATCTTGAAGTACGGATCA
>CANQEK010000083.1 GCA_947594985.1 uncultured Clostridia bacterium | reverse complement strand
CCTGTTGGACATTCAGGACCTATGACACCTTGGGGCAAACCAGCACTTGGATACAAGACAAGAAATAAGAGAAAATTATCTAATAAATTTATAGTTAAGAGAAGAAAATAAAAGCCAAATAGAAAATAGAGTCTTCCTCGTTGTCGCAGCTTCAAGAATTTTCGAAGAAAATTGTTGAAGTGCGGATGACGAACGAAGTAAGTAAAAAATTAAGTCTTCCTCGTTGTCGCAGCTTCAAGAATTTTCGAAGAAAATTGTTGAAGTGCGGATGACGAACGAAGTGAGGAAAGGAGAAATCAATGTCAAGATCAATTAAAAAAGCACCTTATGTAGCAGAAGAATTAATGAAAAGAATTGAAGCGATGAATGAGACAGGAAAGAAAGAAGTATTAAAAACATGGTCAAGAGCATCTACAATATATCCACAAATGGTAGGACATACAATAGCTGTTCATGATGGAAGAAAACATGTACCTGTATATATTTCAGAAGAAATGATTGGGCATAAATTAGGAGAATTTGCTCCTACAAGAACATTCAAAGGTCATGCAGGAGATAAAACAACAAAAAAATAATAAAATAGAATAGAAATTAGAGACTTCATCTTTGTTAGTTTGTAGTTTTATGAAAAATTTGAAAGAAAATTTTGAAAGTAGTGAATTTAAGCAAAACAAAGTGAAGCGAAGAAAGGGAGGAAATAAAAGTGGAAGAAAGAACTCAAGAGGTACAGGCTAAAGCAACACTTAATTTTGCTAGAATTTCAAGCAGAAAAGTAAAAATTGTAGCAGATTTAATAAGAGGTAAGAGTGTAGAAGAAGCTCAAAAAATAGTTAAATTTGCACCAAAAGCATCAAGTGAAATTTTAGAAAAATTATTAAATTCAGCTATAGCCAATGCTGAAAACAATCATTTTATGAATAGATCTAATCTTTATATAGCAGAAATTTATGCAAACCAAGGTCCAACTTTAAAAAGAATAAGACCAGCTGCAAAAGGTTCAGCAGTGAGAATTAGAAAAAGAACAAGTCATATAACAATAGTGTTAAAAGAGAGAAAATAAGAGAAAGGAGGATATTTACGATGGGACAAAAAGTTCATCCAAATGGTATGAGAGTAGGTATTATTAGAGACTGGAATTCTAAATGGTATGCAGATTCTAAAAATTTTGGTGATTACCTAGTTGAAGACCATAAGATTCGTGAATATGTAAAAAAGAAATTATTTATTAGTGGAATTTCAAAAATAGAAATCGAAAGAACTGCAAAATTCGTAAAGGTTAATGTTTTTACAGCTAAACCAGGTTTAGTTATAGGTAAAGGAGGAAATCTTTCAGAAGCATTAAAAGCAGAACTTGAGAAAATGATTAAAAAAGAAGTAAATTTAAATATAGTTGAGGTAAAAAATGTTGATATTGATGCACAATTAGTTGCTGAAAGTATTGCTAATCAACTAGAAAGAAGAATTTCATTTAGAAGAGCAATGAAACAGGCTATGCAAAAAGCTTTAAAAGCTGGAGCATTAGGAATTAAAACAGCTGTATCTGGAAGACTAGGTGGTGCTGATATGGCAAGAACAGAATTTTATAAAGAAGGAACAATACCACTTCAAACATTAAGAGCTGATATAGATTATGGATTTTATGAAGCAGATACAACTTATGGAAAAATTGGAGTAAAAGTTTGGATATATAAAGGTGAAATTCTTCCAGAAAAAAAAGAAGCAAAAGGAGGTAACGACTAATGCCATTATTACCAAAAAGAACAAAGTTTAGAAAGCAACAAAAGGGTAGAAATAGAGGAAAAGCTACAAGAGGAAATCTTGTAAATGAAGGTGAATTTGGTTTACAAGCTACAACAGCTGGATGGATTAAGTCAAACCAAATTGAAGCTGCCAGAGTTGCAATGACACGTTATATTAAAAGAGGTGGAAAAGTTTGGATAAAAATTTTCCCAGATAAACCAGTAACAAAGAAACCAGCTGAAACTCGTATGGGTAAAGGAAAAGGTGCTCCAGAATATTGGGTAGCTGTAGTAAAACCAGGAAGAGTAATGTTTGAAATATCAGGTGTTACTGAAGAAGTAGCTAGAGAAGCATTAAGACTAGCAGCTCAGAAATTACCTGTTCAAGCTAAATTTGTAAAAAGAGAAATTGAAGTAGGCGGTGATGAATAGATGAAGAATAATAAATTAAAAGAAATGTCTTCACCAGAGCTAGAAAAAGAGCTAAGTGAATTAAAATCTGAATTATTTAAATTAAGATTTAGTCTAGCTACAAATGGATTAGATAATCCACTAAAAGTAAAAGAAGTTAGAAAAGATATAGCTAGAGTAAAGACAATATTAAGAGAAAGAGAATTAAAAAATAATCAGTAGAAAATATATTTAAGAAAGGAGAAAATCCTAATGGGAGAAAGAAATCTTCGTAAAACAATGATTGGAACTGTTATTTCAGATAAAATGGATAAAACAGTTGTAGTTGCAGTTGAAGATAGTGTTGCACATCCAATCTATAATAAAACTGTAAAAAGAACATATAAATTAAAAGCTCATGATGAAGAGAACTCTTGTAAAGTTGGAGATAAAGTTGAAGTTATGGAAACAAGACCTTTATCAAAAGACAAAAGATACAGAGTTGTTAGAATTGTTGAGAAAGCAGTTATAAAATAAAATCAGATATCTAAAGAAGATATTTATTATGATAAATAAAAGGAGGAACTAAATAATGGTACAGCAACAAACTAGATTAAAAGTAGCTGACAACACTGGTGCAAAAGAAATTATGTGCATTAGATGTTTAGGTGGTTCACATAGAAAATATGCTGAAGTAGGAGATATAATAATAGCTTCTGTTAAAACAGCTACACCAGGTGGCGTTGTTAAAAAAGGTGAAGTTGTAAAAGCTGTAGTTGTAAGAACAAGAAAAGGTATTAGAAGACAAGATGGATCATATTTAAAATTTGATGAAAATGCAGCTGTTATAATACGTGAAGACGGAACACCAAAAGGAACTCGTATATTTGGTCCAGTAGCAAGAGAATTGAGAGATAAAGAATATATGAAAATTTTATCTTTAGCTCCAGAAGTTTTATAAATTAAAGATAAAAAAAATAAAGTGTAGATTATTCTACATACCGAATTTATAAAAACGAAAAAGAGGTGAATAAATTGAAAATCAAAAAGGGAGATACTGTACAAATTTTATCAGGAAATGATAAAGGTAAAAAAGGTGAAGTATTAGAAGTTATACCAAAAACAAATAAAATAGTTGTTAAAGGTGTTAATGTTAGAAAAAAACATATAAAACCTAGAAAACAAGGTGAAGAAGGTGGAATTATCCCAGTTGAGTGTGCTATACATAGCGCAAAAGCAAATATAGTATGCCCAAAATGTGGTAAGGCTACAAAAATTGGATATATAGAAGAAAAAGGTGAAAAAGTTCGTGTTTGTAAAAAATGCGGTACAAAATTAAAATAATGGAAGGAGGACTTAAAATAAATGGAAACACTTAGAGAACAATATGAGAAAGAAGTAGTTCCAGCATTAATGAAAAAATTTAATTATACTTCAGTAATGCAAGTTCCTAAATTAGATAAAATAGTTATAAATATAGGATTAGGAGAAACAAAAGATAATCCTAAAGCTTTAGATAATGCTATGAATGATTTAACTTTAATTACTGGTCAAAAACCAATAGTAACAAAGGCAAAAAAATCAATAGCAGCATTCAAATTAAGAGAAGGTGCAAAAATAGGATGCAAAGTAACATTAAGAGCAGGAAAAATGTATGATTTTGCATATAAACTATTTAACGTAGCTCTTCCAAGAGTTAGAGACTTTAGAGGAGTATCTAGCAATTCTTTTGATGGTAGAGGAAACTATTCTATGGGTGTTAAGGAACAATTAATATTTCCAGAGATAGAATATGATAAGATAGATAAATTAAGAGGAATGGATATCATATTTGTAACAACAGCTAAATCTGATGAAGAAGCTAAAGAATTGTTAAGACTTTTAGGAATGCCATTTAGAGTATAAATCATTTTTGTTATTAAAAATAATTTATACGAATTTTATAAAAATTGTGCACGTAAAAGTGATTTTTTGAAGAAAGGAGAAAAAAATGGCTAAAAAATCATTAAAAGTAAAATGTGCTAAACCACAAAAATATAAAACCAGAGAATATAATAGATGTAAAATATGTGGAAGACCACATGCTTATATTAGAAAATTTGGAATATGCCGTGTTTGCTTCAGAGAATTAGCTCATAAAGGAGAAATACCAGGAGTAAAAAAAGCAAGCTGGTAGTATTAAAAAAAATAATAAAAAAAGGAGGGTAAAAACGTGAATACAACTGACCCAATAGCAGATATGTTAACAAGAATAAGAAATGCTAATAGCCAAAAGTTCAAAACAGTTGATGTTCCATCATCAAAGATGAAAAAAGCTATAGCAGAAACATTATTTGAAGAAGGTTATATAAAATCTTTTGAAGAAATAGAAAGCAATGTACAAGGAATATTAAGAATCACATTGAAATATGATGAGAAAGGTAATAAAGTAATAGATGGATTAAGAAGAATCAGTAAACCTGGTTTAAGAATATATGCTTCTAAAGATGAATTACCAAAAGTATTAAATGGATTAGGAATTGCTTTAATATCTACTTCAAAAGGAGTAATGACAGATAAAAAAGCAAGAGAATTAGGTATAGGTGGAGAAGTTTTAGCTTATATCTGGTAGTTTATATAAAGAATTAAATTAAAAAGGAGGGAAATTCGAAATGTCTAGAATAGGAAACAAACCTATTACAGTACCTGAAGGTGTTGAAGTGAAATTAGATGGACAAAAGGTTACTGTAAAAGGTCCTAAAGGAACTTTAGAGAAAGAATTTCATAAAAATATGAAAATCAATCTTGAAGGTAATGTTATAACTGTAGTTAGACCAGATAATGAGCCAGAGAATAAAAGTTTACATGGTTTAACAAGAACATTATTAAGTAACATGATTGAAGGAACACTTAAAGGATTTGAAAGAAAATTAGAAGTTAATGGAGTTGGATATAGAGCAAGTAAAAAAGGAAATAACTTAGTATTAAATTTAGGTTATTCTCATCAAGTAGATGTTGAAGCTCCAGAAGGAATTACTTTTGATGTACCTAATCAAAACGAAATAATTGTAAAAGGTATAGACAAAGAATTAGTAGGTCAAACAGCAGCTGTTATTAGAACAAAAAGACCACCTGAAGTTTATAGAGGAAAAGGTATTAAATATGCTGAAGAAACTATTAGACGTAAGGAAGGTAAAGCTGGTAAAAAATAATAATTAAAGTATTATAAAGATAATGTTCAAATTAGGTTATAATTAAGCTTTGGGGGGTATATCTAATCCCTTAAAGATAAAATATAAGGGATTAGATATACCCCTATAAGGAAACCTAGAAAGGAGAAAATAATGATTACTAAAATTGATAGAAAAGCAACAAGAGATAGAAGACATGCAAGAGTTCGTAGAAAAATAACTGGAACTTCTGAATGTCCAAGACTTGCTGTAAGTAAATCTAATAAGAATATAGTAGCACAATTAATAGATGATACAAAAGGCGAAACTTTAGCTTATGTATCAACTCTAAATAAAGAAATAAAAACAAAGAAAGCTAATATTGAAGCAGCTAAAGAAGTTGGAACTGCTATAGCTAAAAAAGCTTTAGATAAAAAGATTAAAACAGTAGTTTTTGATAGAGGCGGATATATTTATCATGGTGTTGTAAAAGAATTAGCTGAAGCAGCACGTGAAGCAGGATTAGATTTCTAAAATTTTTAAAGAGGGAGGAATAAATTATTCTCATGGAAGAAAAATCAGTAGAATTAAAAGAAACTGTAGTAGCTATCAATAGAGTTGCAAAAGTTGT
>CANQEK010000082.1 GCA_947594985.1 uncultured Clostridia bacterium | reverse complement strand
CTCGTGATCCGCATTTCAAAAATTTATTTTATAAATTTTTGAAACTGCGACAACGATAAAGACGTAAATTTCTCATTTGGTTCACTTTTTTATTATATTCAATGAAACTATTTTTACCATTTGTAATGTGCGAAAGCTTTATTAGCTTCAGCCATTCTATGTGTATCCTCTTTTTTCTTAAATGCTCCACCATTTCCATTGATAGCATCTATTATTTCTCCAGCTAGTTTTTCTGACATTGTTTTTTCGTGTCTTTTTCTACTATATAATACTAACCATCTTAAACCTAAAGTTTGTCTTCTTTCAGGTCTTATTTCTAATGGAACTTGGTATGTTGCTCCACCAACTCTTCTTGCTTTTACTTCAAGAACTGGCATAATATTTTCTAAAGCTGCTTCAAATACTTCTAGTGGATCTTTTTGTTCTTTTTCTTTGATTATTTCAAATGCATCATAAACTATACTTTGAGCAACTGATTTTTTACCATCTAACATTACGTTGTTAATTAATTTTGTTACTATTTTACTATTATATAGTGGATCTGGTAATACATCTCTTTTTGCTATATATCCTTTTCTTGGCACTATTCTTCCCTCCTATTCGTTACACAAATTTCTTATTTAATATTTTGAAAATATTTTTTTCACTTTCAAAAGTTACAAAATTTAATTTGTGTTTTAATTTAAATCTTACTTAAACTCTGCACATAATGCAGAAAGGTACTCTGAAAAGATTGTTTCACTTTTCCGTAATAGTGCAAAAAATTCATTTATTTTATATAGCTTTATATATTTTTATAAAAAAGAATTATGCACTATTATCAATTAATAATTCCTAATTTATTTTTTAGGTCTTTTAGCTCCATATTTAGATCTAGCTTGCATTCTATCTTTAACGCCTGCTGTATCTAATGTACCTCTAATAATATGGTATCTAACACCAGGTAAATCTTTTACTCTTCCACCTCTTATAAGAACAACACTGTGTTCTTGTAAGTTGTGTCCAACACCTGGAATGTAAGATGTTACCTCATAACCATTTGAAAGTTTAACTCTGGCTACTTTTCTTAAAGCTGAGTTTGGTTTCTTTGGAGTAACTGTTTTTACAACTGTACAAACACCTCTTTTTTGTGGAGCTCTATTATCAGTTTGAACTTTTTTTCTAGAATTATAACCTTTTTGTAGAGCTGGAGCTGTTGACTTAGTTGTAGAAGTTTTTCTTCCTTTTCTTACTAATTGATTAATTGTTGGCATTCTTCTTTTTTCACCTCATTTCTTTTATTTCTAGTTTTTATATTACTATAATATAAAAAATAATACGCTATAATATAGGTTTCCCTAACAAATAGCGTATCCATTTTATCATTTTTGAAATGTATTGTCAATACTTTACAGGCTTATTTTTCACTTGTTTCATCATTTTAGTTATACTTTTCTTTAATAATTTTATCTGCAATTTCTTTTAAAATATTTTTATCATTTTCTATTCTCTTCTATTATTGCTCTAACATTATTAGAACATACTACTATTTAAAATATTAATGCTAATGCAACTAATAAAACTTTAAATGCTTTCCATTTTTTACCAAATTTAATATCAGCTTTGGCATCTTCATAATTTTGCACTTGTTTATATAATTGCCTTTGGTACAGTTTGTTTTCTACTTGCTATTCCTTGAGCTTTTTTGAAGAATTTCATAAATTCATCTGGTGTCATTATATTTTTTCTGCACCCATTATTATATCCTTTCATCATTTTTGGGAAATTTTTCTCTTCCTGATTCTTCTTTTGGTAAATTTGTAGATCTTAATAGTTCATGTAAAGGCTCTATTCCGTATAATCCCATTATTAACACCATTTAACCATTTCTTAAATGCTACTTTACCTGCATCTGTAATAGTTTCAGTATATGGTACATATTGAGTAATAGGAACATTTTCAGTTATATAATCTGTAACCCATCTTGTTCCATTTTTAGTTTCGAGAACTTCTTTAAGAACCTTTGCACTTTCTAATGCTTCTTTTGTAACACTTTCTTCAGCCCAACCAGTTCCCCAAGCTTTCATTTTCTCCATTAAGCTTGTTATTCCATGAGATGTAGAAAAACTATCTGTTAAAAAGTCTACACCTGCTTTACCAGAATAAGCTTCACTTTCTAATATTGTATCTAATACCTTTGAAACTTCTTTTGGAAAATATTGTTCTATTGCATCTGTTATTTTAACTCCATCATCTAAAGAAAATAATCCATCTATATATGTAGTTGCATATGTTCTTCCTCTAGCATCACATAAAATTTTTGTAGCTTTATCTGCAACAGAATAATTAATTCTATCTCCTACTTTATACCCTAATTTAGATAATGCCTCATAAGTTTTAGAATCTAAATTTGCTGGTATTTTAAAATCTAATGCCATTGCTTGTATATTTTCAGATGTTGGATTTTCTATCCAAGATACACTTGGACCAATTTTTCCGGTATGTTCAAATGTTGCAACATCTCCATATTCTAAATCTCCGAATTTAATATTTCCGGCGGTATTACCTTCTACAATTGATTTTTTATTATATGTATATGGTTCGTAGTGTCCTCCATCTCTAACTTTAACTTCTCTTGTTCCTACTTGTTCTTGTCTAGTTCCAGTAATTTCAACTGTATCTTTTAATTTACTAACTGCATATTTTACAAGTTCACGTTCTCCCATTGATACTAATAAATATGGAATTGTGTAAAGTCTAGTTAAAGTATTTTTTATTTCTTTAGATCTTATAGCTCTTCCTATTGGGTCAGCTGAAATAACTTCTGCATTTTTAGGTTTAGTATAAATAGTTTTTATTTGATCAGGATTCACAACTTGTGGTTTACTTATTTTCCTTAATGATTTTGGATCTTCAAATTGTTTATTTCTAGGTTTATTATGAGCGGGATTTCTTGAACCTGTATTACTTACATATCTTGAATCATTACCTTCATATTCTAAAGCAAGTCTAGCTAAAGTTCTTTGTGTTAAAATATTCAAATCTGCATCAGAAGGATCTCTAAAAATATCACCTTGAGTTTCTTTAGTAGAAGCTATAATTCTTGCATCTTCTCTTCTTGCTTCTCTATTTCTTCTAATATTTGCTTGCTGCTCTTCTATATTTTCTATAGTTGATGTTATTGCAGCATTTTCATAATTATAATTTATATTTTTCTTTATTTCGTCTATTTGTCTGTCTACTATAGCTTTTTCAGTAGCTTTTTTTCTTGATTTGCCTATTAATGGAATCTCATCAATCCATCCTTTGACTCTAGCAACAAATCTATTATTTCCATTTTCTGCATAATATTCAACTCTAGCTCCACGTCTAGCATCATTTCTTCCATCATATGGATTTGGATTTTCTTCTGTTTTATCATACCTTATCTTAGCAACAGCAACACCTAATGCTTTTAGAGGTAATCTAACTGGAATCGTAGCTAAATTAAGTACATTTGAACCCATTATTAAAACTTTTTTTCCAATTCCATGAACATTTAAAGGATTTTGCCATCTTGAAAATGCATATACATTATGACCTGCCCCTTTTATTTTATCAGATAGTGTTTTTTGTTCTTTTAGTTTTACCATTGGTAGATATGTATCAGCATATTTACCAGCTGTTTTATGATGCATTTTGTGAAATAAATAGTTATTCGTTGAATTATGATATGTACTTACATACCTTCCATCTTTTAGCATTTCTTCTTTTATCATTGCTCTAGCTTGATTTTTTTCTTCATCTGTTTTTGCATTCCTATACGTAGAAAAAGCTTTATATTCTGTTAAAGCAAACTCATCTCCAGCTTTTATTTTTGTTACTCTTTCAAGTTTCTCTTTATATTGTTCAAGTTGAAGAAATTTTAAAATTGCTTCAACACTTACATCATAACTAAAATCAGTATCTGAATTTGCTCTTAAGCTATCTAATTCTGTTTGCATTGATTCATAATCAACAGTTAAATATTCTCCAATTTTTGGTAATATTCTTCCATCAGCATTTTTTTCAGTTTTTTCAGAACCATCATAATTTTTTGTAACAAATTGTTTTGATTTTATATGTTTTTTTAATAAAGCTAAATATTTATCATATTTAATCTTATATTCTTCGTTACCATACATCTGAGCATTAACCATATCTGTATAATAGGCAATATCATCATCTATCATAGCTTTTATATTATCTGGCATAGATGATTTAATATCATCTATAGATGGCTTTTTTGCTTGAAGAATTGTATTTTCTTTATCTAAAATACTTAGTTGATTATTATATGCTTCAATTTCTCTATCATATAAATGCAAATCGTCATAAAATCCATGTAAAACTTTTTCTAGTGGTTTTAAAGCATCTAGCATAGCTTTTCTTCCATCTTCACTGCTAGGATTTATTAATGAAAAATCTATATTTTTGAATACAGATAGATTAGGATTATTAGTAGATACTCTATACAAATTATTATATAATTTTGTAAAATCAGATGTCGTTTTTATATTTAAGTCTTCTATAATAGAATTTACTTCATTCAAAGCATCTGGAATATCTAAAGAATATATTTTATTCAATCTTACTTTGTCAACTTGTTCAGCAATTTCCAATTGTGTTATATATTCTTTTATTTCATCATATAATTCATTAATTTTTTCTCTATTTGCATTTATGTCTTCACTAGATAATCCACTTGGATTATCTAGAGCATCTTGATATGGTTGAATTTCGTTAAGTTTATTTCTTATTTCATCTAAATATTCTAAACTAAATATATCTCTTTCAGCAATTCCTTTTAAGTTAGGTTCACCTGTTTCATACAAATCATTCTGTATATCAGTATAAAAACTTATTCTTTTTCTAATCTCGTCTTTTCTTCCTTCAGCTTCTTTAATTCCTTTATTTAATGCATTTCTATATTCATTATCAGTTGGATCTATTTGTTTTAATTTTTCTCTTACTTCAGCAGTTTTAAATATATCATCACTGATTGTTGAAAAAAAACTTTTTAAGTTTTTATAATCAATAACTTCAGAACCTCTTATAGCTTGAGATGTATTCATTATACTTTGAATTTGACTATATAGTTGATGAAAAACATGATCAAAATTTTCATTAGGGTCTAATTCTATTCCTCTTTTAGCAGAAAAGATATTAAAAATATCTTTTAATATCTTTTCACATTCTGAATAATCTCTTTCTTCATAAAGTTTCTCATATTCTGCTATAATTTTATCCATATTACTATTTATTAAATTCCACGAAATATTCATTTATTATTCCTCTAATATATATAAATTTTTATTATAGTATAGATGCAAATCTAGCTTTAATTTTATTAATTAAATTTGTATATTCTATTAATTCTTCATTAGTAGCACTTTTTATAACATCGTCTGTCATCATTTCGCTAACTAATCTTAAACCTTCTAATAATTTTTCCGAATCACTCATTATACAATTCCTCCTCTGTTTAATAAAAAATAATTTTTTTATCTTGCGCTATCGCCATCTTCTCTATTATCTTCAAAAGGTGGTTTATATCCCTTACGATATTGTTGTGGATTTCTAAGATCATCAGTATATGCTCTACTTTGTATTTTCTCTTCATCTATTTTCCCTAATTCTTCTGCCAATTTCTCAAAAGTTATTTCATTAGATAAAAACTTCACATATAGAGGTGCTGATTCTAATCCTTTTAAAGATGCTGCTCTTTTACTATTTTGTTTTATTGTAGTATCATCTTCTTTTTCTTTTACATTATATAATACTCTATTTCTAGAAGCTGCACTTTGTAGTTCTTTAGCTACTTGTTTTCTTGTTGCCTCTGCTAAAAATTTTGATTTTCCTAATTTTTCTCTTTCTGTTTCTGTTTCATTTCTAATTATAGTATCTAATGCATCTTTTGCATTTCTTTCTGCCACATTCTCTTCTTCTGATATTTTTGTACTTAAATATGCTGATTTATATTGGCTTTCCCACATTTGATTTGTCATAAATAGAGATCTTAAGAATTTTATTGGATGAAATCTACCATCTTGTCTATAACTTGTTCTTATCAATTCTCTTTTATCAGCACGACTCAAAGTTTTTTCAGCATTTTCTTGCATTGTTTTAGCATCATCTTTAGCTTTTTGAATATATGCATTTTCATCTGTTATTCCTTTTGCACTTAAAATACTTTTTCTTTTTGCATCTTTAGGAACTACATCATATTTCAAATTACCACTTTCATCACGTGCTTGTACAGGGTTACCTGCAGAATCTTTCTTTATTACAGGGTTACCTGCAGAATCTT
>CANQEK010000081.1 GCA_947594985.1 uncultured Clostridia bacterium | reverse complement strand
TTGAAATATGTAAGAATTGATATGTACTAAGCTCGGAGAAGTCGGCAGAAGTTTACCCAAACAAAGAAGAAATTCTGTTGTGGAAAGTGTCCTAGAGGTAGGATATGTAGATGATATGTCGGGGGTCTATAAAATATCTATGACTAGAATGTATGTGATACTCTCGAATAGAGTTAATACTGACGAAATTCCGAATGTACGGGTCTATACGGGGAATATATCGAAAGGTATATAACACAATTAGTGTTGTTATTGTGGATTAGTAAAATTCTCGTTTATGAAAGTCCATATAGTGTTATAGGCACTATCAAAATAACAGGCTTATAGGAATAGTCTAAGGATATATGTAAAGATAACAATTTTGGAACTTGGGAAGTTAATAACGTTGAGGTCTTACAACCTATGAAACGGTTTCAAGGAAAGTATTGATGATATTAGTCAATATATAACTTGAATTTATATTAATGAAAGTAGTGGCAAAGTACCTATGAAATTCTGATAATAAGGAATCAAGGGATAGCCACAAGTCATAAGAAGATTAGTTAATCAATGAGTTAAATTGTGGATTCGAGTAAGACCAAAAGATATAATTCATATCTTGTAGAAAGGATGGGTTATAGACCACAATGAAAGTAAACAAACTAAAGTTTAATGAATATTATGATATTAAAAAAGAATATGATACATTATATTCATTAAGTCAGAAAGGTAATAATTTTTATAAGTTAATTGAAATAATAACATCAGAACAAAATATAAGACTTGCCTTTAGAAATATAAAAAATAATAAGGGTAGTAGGACAGTAGGTACTGATAATCTAACAATTAAAGATATTAGCGTATTATCTATTGACAATGTTGTTAAAAGGGTTAGAGAAATGTTTAATGATTATCAACCCAATTCGGTCAGGAAAGTAATAATACCTAAAGAAAGTGGTAACAAAAGACCGCTTGGAATCCCAACTATCTGGGATAGACTATTTCAACAATGTATATTGCAAGTATTAGAACCAATTTGTGAAGCAAAATTTCATAAACACAGTTATGGATTTAGAACTAATAGGAACTGCCATCATGCAGTTAGTCGAGTTGTAAGTCTTATTAATTTAAGTAAATACAATTATTGTGTTGATATAGATATAAAGGGTTTTTTTGATAATGTTAATCATTCAAAGCTAATTAAACAAATGTGGAGTATCGGTATAAGAGATAAAAGACTTATATGTATAATTAAAAAAATTTTGAAATCTGAGATCCTAGGAGAGGGAATACCTACCAAAGGTACATTACAAAGTGGAATTATTTCTCCATTATTATCTAATATCGTATTAAATGAATTAGATTGGTGGGTATCAAATCAATGGGAAACATATACTCCTAAAAGAGCAAGCTCAACAGGTTTTTTACAATATGCAAGAAAATATACTAATTTAAAGCCAGGATATATTGTTCGATATGCAGATGATTTTAAAATTATGTGTAAAACATATCCTGAAGCTCAGAGATATTTTTATGCTGTTAAAGACTTTATTAAGTCCAGATTAAAATTGCAAATTAATGAAGAAAAATCAGGAGTTATAAATTTAAATAAAAGTTCTACAGATTTTTTAGGTTTTAAGATTAAGGTGATAAATAAAGGAAAGACAAGAACTGGAAAAATTGCAAAGACTGGAATAAGCAATAAAGCAGTCAAAAGAATAAGAAGAAATTTAAATAATAAAATAAAAGATATACAAAAAAGTCAAAATAAAGATACTGTTATAAAATATAACTTAGCAATAATAGGAATACATAACTATTATAAAATTGCTACGAATGTTTATAACAATTTAGATGATGTGAATTATATTATTACAAAAAGAATAAAGAATAGGTTGAAAAATAACTCTAAAGTAGAATTATTTAAAAATATAAATGTTAATTCAAAAAGGTTTATGATAGGAATTAAAGACAACAGAAAAATATATAATGTGCTAGATATACCATTAATTCCGTTATGTGCTATTAAACATAAAAGTCCTATGAATTTTAGTCAAGATATATGTAAATTTACTGAAAGTGGACGAGCAAAAATTCATGATAATTTAACAGCAATTCCACATGACGTATTAATACAAGTAATGAATACGAAAATTTATAATAGAAGCATTCAATATCATGATAATAGAATTTCATTATAAATAGCACAATATGGAAAATGTTATATAACAGGTAAAATCTTAGAACTAAATAGAGTACATTGTCATCATAAAATATCTATAAAAAATGGAGGAACAGACGATTATGATAATCTTGTCATAATAGATATAGATATTCATAAAATAATTCACTCTACTAGCAAAGATATAACTAATAAATATATAAAAATCTTAAAACTAAATAATAAACAATTACAAAAACTTAATGAATTAAGAATATTAGTTGGAAATAAACCTATAACAATATAAAACTTATAAATAACTAATTGGATATGAAAGAACGCCGTATGAGGTGAAAATCTCATGTACGGTGTGGACTGGGGGAAAAGATGGAGATTACATCAAAATCTTACCTATCAGTATAATATGATAAAATTTGCGAAAACTTAGGAGGCGTTTGTATTAAATTTGGACCAGCCTCAGAAAATTATATTAATATATTTGATATACGTGAAGAAGAAATAGAGGAAGAAAAAGGTTTTTTAACTACAAAATTAGGAAAACTAAGAGGTTTTTTTAGTTTAGTTTTTGGAGAATTAGATGAAGAAACTGTTGCTTTATTAGAAGAAAAATTAATATATGTCTATAAACAAAAAGAAATTACATTTGATGATAATTCTTTATATACGTTAGATAAAGAGGGTCATAAAGTATTTAAAACAAGTAAAGAAATGCCAATATTAGAAGATTTATATAATATTTTAGGTAAAGATGAAAAAACACTTTTTTTAAAAAGAAAATTATATCCATTTATTTTTGGGTCCTTAAAATTTTTAAATAATTATACGAATGTAGAGTTAGAAAATAAATTAATAGTAGCAGATATTTATGAATTAGGAGAAGAAAATTTAAAATATGGTATGTACATTTTTACTGAACTTTTTTGGGATAAAATAAAAAAAGATAGAAAAAGAAATAAAGCAATTTATTTAGATGAAATTTGGAGGTTAATAGGAGTTACTTCTAATAAATTTGTAGCAAGTTTTATTTATAAAATCTTTAAAACTATTAGAAAATATGGTGGAAGTGCAGTTGCTATTACTCAAGATGTTTCTGATTTGTTTAGTTTAGATAATGGAATTTATGGTAAAAGTATTTTAAATAATTCAAGTATAAAATCTTTTTTTTCATTAGAAGAAGAAAATATATTAGTACTAGAAAAATATGCTAATATATCGGAAAAAGAAAAAATTGAAATAAAGTCTTTAAAAAGAGGAGAAGCATTGATGTTTATAGGAGAAAATCATATATTAGCAAGAATTGAATCGTCAGATGATGAAAAGGAGATGATTAGTTGAAAATAATAACAGCTATAGGAGAACCTTCTCTAAATAATAAATTGAGAGAGTATCAAGAAATTGAAATAATAGGCAAAGATATACAATATCAAGAAGGAATATTGGAAATTTTGGAAGAGAGAAAAGATATAGATGTAGTAATTCTTAGTAATAATTTGCCTAATGAAAGTAATTTTAAAATAATAATAGATAAAATAAAAAAATTAAAAGAAGATTTAAAAATTATTATTCTTTTAAAAGAAAAAAATGAAGATTTAGAAAATTTTTTAATAAGTAGAAAAATATATAAAATATATTACATAAATGAACTTAATTTTAATAATATAATTAATCATTTAATAGCTTTTCTAACTCAGTCAAATATTGGATTAAGTGAGGAAATAGATGATTTAAAAAATTTAATTTTAAATAATAAACATAGCAGTCAAATTTTAGATAATTTTAATATAAGCAAAAATACTTATAATGAAGAAAACATAAATTTAAAAAGTAATAACAAAGGTACTTTTTTAAATATAGAAGAACAATATAATTTTTATGAAGAAAATAAATGTGAAACAATTGTTATAACAGGAACATTTGGAGTTGGAAAAAGTGTTTTTTCATGTTTGTTTTCAAAATTTATATCTGATAAAAAATATAAAACTTTACTAATAGATATGGATATTTTTAATAAAAGTATAGGGACTATATTTAATAAAGAAAAAAATAATAACTATATTGTTAAAATTAATAATAATTTAGATATATTAGTTAATATAGAATTTTTGATAGATTTTCAAAATGATTTAGAGATTTATAAAATAAGTGAACTATTATGTTCTTTAAAAAGAGAATATGACCTTATAATTATAGATACATCTTCAAGAACAGATTTTAAATATGTAAAATTAGTATTGGCCAATAGTGAAAAAATAATTTTTTTAGTAGAACCAAATATTTCAGAATTAAAAAAAGCAAATAATTTATTAGAAGTTTATATAAAAGATTTTAATATTGACATTGATAAAATAAAGATTGTATTTAATAAAACTAATAAATATCAAATAGCAAAATGTATTTTGGAAGAAATTTTTTCGGATTTTGAAATAATAGAAAATATCGAATATGATGAAAAATATAATTTATTTATAAATAGGGAAATTAACAATTTGATAAATAAAAATGAATTTGAAAAAATATATAAAAAAATTTATGATAAAAGAGAAAGGAATTATATAATAAATGGATTTAGAAATAAGTAATAATATAAATCAAAATCTTGATTTAAAACTTAAAGAAAGTCAAAATAGTTTTCTTGAAAGTAATCTTGGAAAAGCAATTAATAATGCTGTTGATGTTGGAATAAAAGCAGTGTTACCAAATTTAATAGAAAATGAAGTTATAGATGTAAAAAATGCAATTTTAGAAAATGGTTTTAAAGAAGGAATAAAACAAGTAATAGATTCTGCTATTGATTTAGGAAAAAGTGCAATAGGTATAACGACAGGAAATTTTGAGAATATAAATCAAATTGAATTAGCTGTAAAGAAAGGAGGTATATTAGATAAAATTTCTGATTTATTAGATTTTGTTTTAAATGTAGTTAATAATAAAAACTTAATTAATAAATCAACAATGTTATTAATTAAAAATGGTAAAAATAGTATAATAAGTTCCATAAGCAACAAAATTGAAGAAACATTGACAAATCAAATAAAAGCTGTTGAAAAATTAGAAAAATATTGTGAAAATTGGAATATTGCTTACGGAAATAAAGATATTTCAAATATGGAAAAAGCATATAAAAATATAAAGAATTATCTTTCAAAAACTATACCACTAGAAAAAATAATAAATAATGCAAGAGAAATCGAAAACAAACATAAATTAATAAAAAGCAAAGGAAATGAATTTAATTTAACAGAAAATGAATTAATATTATCACAAAAAATAAAATAAGAGACTCACCGAAGTGAGTCTCTAGATAGGAGGTGATGGCAAGAGCCCTCTCCACACCAAAGATTCCTATTACTTAACAATATTTATTTTTCAAGAAAATACCTATAACGCATTCCCATAAGAATTTTGGGGGTGGAGAGGGCAGAAGATGGAATTAGGTCTGTATATTATCTATATTAAATAATTGAATCTTATAAATCCGATATTTATTAACATAATTAGTATAATATATTTAAAGTATAAAGTCAAGTTTTTTGATGAAAAATCAAGTTTAGTATCTTGATTTTTTAAAAATATTCTTATATAATGCAATTGAAATAATATTAAGAAATGAGGAAAATAGATGGATAGACAAGATGAAAAAATAATAGAAAGAAATATTGAAACTGAAATGAAAACAGCATATATAGATTATGCAATGAGTGTTATAGTTTCAAGAGCTTTGCCAGACGTTAGAGATGGTTTAAAACCAGTACATAGAAGAATTTTGTATTCTATGCATGAAGACGGAATAACTTCAGATAAACCATACAGAAAATGTGCCAATACAGTTGGATCAGTATTAGGAAGATATCATCCACATGGTGATGCATCTGTTTATGATGCAATGGTAAGGCTTGCTCAAGATTTTTCTATGAGATATATGTTAATAGATGGACATGGAAATTTTGGTTCTATAGATGGAGATCCTGCTGCAGCAATGAGGTATACAGAGTCTAGAATGTCAAAAATTGCTGAGCAAATGTTAGTAGATATAGAAAAAAATACAGTGGACTTTATGCCAAACTATGATGACAGATTACAAGAACCTACAGTACTACCATCTAAAATACCTGCATTATTAATAAATGGTTCATCAGGTATAGCAGTAGGTATGGCTACTAATATA
>CANQEK010000080.1 GCA_947594985.1 uncultured Clostridia bacterium | reverse complement strand
CAGGAATTTCTTGCTTCTAAAACAAACATTTCATCACCAACTTTGAGTGATATTCTTAATGGAAAAAGAAGATTACTTGCTGATGAATTAATTGATATCGTATTAGCTTTAGATGTAGATGCAAATTATTTTGTTAATAAAGTTAATAAAGTTGAAGAATAGGAGATAAAAGAATGGATAGAAATTATTTTAATCAACTAGAAAATTTTCTTTCAGAATTAAATGACTATATGAGCAATACCAAAAACTGTATAGAAAAAATAAATATAATTTCTAAAATTAACGAATTAGTATTTTGGCTACAAATGTATCAAGATAATTATTTTGAATAGAAAAACAATCAATATATCTACCACGACATAGAAAGAGAGATGAATAAAAATGATTAATCTTAAAGAAATGAAAAGTATACCAGTTGAAATGGCAGCTGACATAATTGGTAAAGCACCACAATTTATAAGGATTGGATTGCAACAACAAAGATTGCCATTTGGAATTGCTGTCATGACATCTAGTGTATGGAGTTATCACATTTCATACGAACAATTAAAAAATTACATTGGAATAGATCGTTTAAACGAATACGAAAGAACACATTAGAAAGGAGTTAATAATATGAATATACAAAAAAAGAACCACCCACATCACGAAAAGGTTAGTTCTCTAATCAAAATGATTATACTTGCATTTTATACTATTTTGGCTGTTTTGTCAATTTTACATCACAACATCAACAGCATAGATAGTTTAATAATAGAATTAATCGTTTATACAGTGTTAGGGTTAGGGCTTTATACAATAATTGATAACATATCTTTAAAAAGTTTAAAAGAGGGTTTAAAGGTTTTATTTGATTAGAGGTGATTCAGAATGATTGAGAATTGGATAAAGTTGTATCCAAAAATTCTGGATTGGGAATGGTACAAAGACCAGAATACTAAATGTTTATTTATACATTGTTTGTTAAAAGCAAATTGGAAAGATGGAAAATTTGAGGGTTATGACATTCCTAGAGGAAGTTTTGTTACAAGTGTTAAAACACTATCAGAAGAATTATCTAGTAAAAATCAAAAAGTCACAGTTCAGGCAATACGAACAGCATTAAAACACTTAATTTCAACAAACGAAATAACAATCAAAACTACTAATAAATTCACTATAATTTCAGTAAAAAATTATGATAAGTACCAAGAGACTAACAAAGTATCTAACAATCAACTAACAAACAATCAACAAACAACTAACAATCAACTAACAACAATAGAAGAATATAAGAATATAGAATATATAAATAATATAAAAAAAGAAAAATATAAAAAAGAAAAAAATCAAAACGAAGTTAAAGCAAAAACACATAATGGTAATGGTATTGTAGATAATTATTTTAATAATAAAAATGTACTAAAAGAAAGATTTTTAGAATTTTTAGAAATTAGAAAAAAACTAAAGGCAGTTAATTCTGAAAGAGCAGTAAAGTTACTTTTAAAAGATTTAGAAAATAAAAGTGATATAGAACAATTAGCAATGATTGAAAAAAGTATTAAAAATAGTTGGAAAGGTTTATATGAACTTAAACCTGATGAAAAGAGAAGAATTGCCGAAATTCCTGAGTGGTTTAATAAAACTCTTTTGAAAGAAGAGACCACTCCAGAAGAAAAAAGGTATTTAGATGAACTTTTAAAGGAGTTTAAATGAGTAACAGAGAAATAGAAATTTTAGATAAAGAAGTACAAAAAAATAAATACAGGTGCAAAAGATGTGGAAATAGAGAATTTATTCCACGAAAATCAAAAAGAAGTATTTGCAGGGGTTGTGGTTATTGGGTGTATAAAAACTCAAAAGATGAATTTGAAAATAGATTATTGGAGGAAATTAAAAATGGAAATAAATTTTAAAGATTATAACTTAGATTATTTTAAAGAAAAAGATTTGTACACATGGGAAGAAGTAATATCAATAATTGAAGATATGGAAGGTACTATTCATGAATTACAAGAAAAAATAGAAGAAATTGAAAGAGAACCAGAAGAACCAGATATGCACGAAGATTATGTATTGGGGTTGATTTAAATGAGTACGAAAAAATTTAAAGAAATAATGAATATGCCAAGAAAAAAAGTTATGTACATGATAGTTGAATGGAAACTTAGCAAAAATGATTTTACTAAAAAGCAATGGAAGAAATTTTACGAAAGGGAGAATTAGTTATGGAAGATAAGAAAATGAATATATATCAAAAAATACAATTAGCAAAAGTTAAGTTAAAAGAACAAGGAATTAAAGCATCAGGCAAGAATACAATGTCAAACTATTCTTACATGGAGTTAAAGGATTTTTTACCAAAAATCGTTTCAATTTTTAATGATTTAAATTTATTTAGTCATTTTGAAATAAAACCACAGTCAGTTGATACTACTGAACAAGGTGAACATATTGAAGAAGAAAAAGGAATATTGATGATTTTAAATTCTGAAAATCCAGAAGAAAAAGTTGTTTATACAATGCCTACAGCAGAGGTTAACATAGGTGTTCGTAAAGATGGTACTGGTGGCGCTCAACCAATACAAAATTTAGGAGGTAAAAATACATACATCAAAAGATATTTATATCAAAATGCACTTGATATTGCAGAAGAAGATATAGTGGAAAAAACACCTGCAAAAAAAGTTGAATATATTTCTAAAGAACGTGCTGATGAAATATTGAAATCTATACAAAATTTAGGAATGAATGAAAAGCAAATTCTAAAATATTACAAATTAAAAGATTTTTACTCTACACCTGTAGAGCTTGCAGCAGAAATTGAAATGAAAGTTTTTGAAATGGAAAATAAAATGAAGAAAAAAGAAAGTGAGGAAATATTTTAATGAACGAATTTGAAATAGTTAATAAACAATTACCAGAAATTGAATTTAAAGGTTATGAAGAAATTAAAAAACAATTAGAAGAAGATGTATCTAAATATCAAAATTATCTCGTAACTGAAGATACATTAGATTTTGATACAAAACTAAGAGCAGAACTAAATAAAAAAGCAAAAGCTATTGATGATAAAAGAAAAGAAGTAGAAGCTTTAATATCAGCTCCTATTAAAGAATTTAAAAATAAATGTGATGTATTAAAAAATTTATATGTAGAAGTAAGTAAAAACATAGATACACAAATTAAAAAATTTGAGGAACTAAGAAAAGAAGAAAAAAGAAAAGAAGTCGAAAAAATAATTGATAAAATTTCAAATGATATGAATTTAGAAGATAAATATAAATCACAATTAGAATTTGATGAAAGATATCTAAATAAAACATATAACATCTCAGATATAGAAAAAGATTTAACAGAAAAGGTAGAATTGCTACTTGAGAAACAAAAAGAAGAAAAAGCTAATATAGAAGCTATTAGAAAGCAAGTTGATATAGTTAATCAAAACACTAAAGTGAAATTAGATTCAGAAGATTTTATACAAAAATTAAACTATATTCCATTTCAAGATATTATCTTAGAAATTATTGAAAAATCTAAAAAAATCGAAATTCAAGAAAAAAATATACAACTAGAGCAAGACCCAATTGCAAATACAATAAATATTCCGAAAGTTGAAATAAAAGATGATGAAGATATATTTGAATTTAAATTAAAAATAGTAGGAACTAAATCACAATTAATTACGTTAAGAAAATTCATGGAGCAAAACAAAATTAATTATGAAAAAATAGGTGATTAATTATGGATTTATATAACGATATCCAACAAAAATTAAAAGAACTTGATATGTCCATTAAATCTTTGAGAAAAACAGGTACAGAATATGCAAAAGCTGAGAGAGATTACAAAATAAAGCTTAGAGAAGAAGCTCTAAAGTTAAGAGAAGAAGATAAGATGGCAGTAACACTAATTCAGCAAATAATCTATGGTGTACAATCTGTTGCTGATTTAAGGTTTGAAAGAGATGTAAAAGAAGCAGTATATAAAGCTAATTTAGAAGCAATATTGTCCATAAAGCTTCAAATAAAAGTTTTAGAAAATCAATTGGATAGGGAATGGGGTGCTACGAAATGATATTTGAAATGATAAATCTCTTCGATTGGAAGAAGAAAAAAGATATTTTAAAGGAATTAAAAACAAATGGTGTTTATATTCATGAACGTGAATGGAGAAAAACAGTAGAGAAACATAATAATTTATATTTTGAACATAAAACAGATTACTTCTTAGCACATTCCAACAAAGGCTATAAACTTACCAAAGATGAACAAGAGATAAGAGAATCTGCTAAAGATTTTAGAAAAAGGGGTATAGACCAGTTAATTAAGTCTAGTAAGACTTTAAAGGCTTTAAATGAAAATGCAAATTTTAGATTAGAAATAAAAGATGGTGAGATGTATTATTCAGAACTTTAAGGGGGTTGAAGATTATGATAGGATATACAAAATTATTACAATTTGATAAAAATACAATAAAAAGAATACAAATAAGAGATGATTATTCATGCTTGTTTTGTAAATTAGGATACCACACAGAAAAATTTAATCCAAATAGTTTGGACTTTATAATACATGATATAGCACATTTTATACCAAAATCAAAAATGGGGTTAGGAATTGAAGAAAACGGTGTAGAATGTTGCAGGTATCATCATCATTTGCTGGATAATGGTAATAAAGGATTAAGAGAAGAAATGTTAAAAATCATGGAAGAGCATTTAAAGAGTTTTTATCAAGATTGGAATAAAAATAATTTAGTATATAAAAAATATGATAGGAGATAATGTTATGAATAAGGTTACGTTAATAGGTAGATTAACACAAAAACCAGCAAGTTACTCTACAACTTCTGGTAAGACTTATTGCAAATTTACAGTAGCAGTAAATAGAGATTTTAAAAGCACAGATGGAGAAAGAAAAGCAGATTTTATAAACTGTACTTGTTTTAGCAATCAGGCTGAATATATAATAAAATATCTAGATAAAGGTAGTTTAGTAGGAGTTTTTGGGGAATTAAGGACAAGCAGTTATTTAGATGATATAACACATAAAAACGTTTATTCGATTGATGTAATAACATCAAATGTAGAATTTTTAGACAAGAAAAAAGAAGAACCGAAAAATAATACCGAAGTTCTTCAAGAAGTAATGGAAGAAGACCCATTTAAAATAACTGATGATGATTTACCATTTTAAAATCAATGACTAGAAACGATATACAAAAAAACTACACAGCTAATTGCTCCTTACTTTATTCTATTCATAGCAAGTTTTTAGTGTAGTTTTCTTGCTTAACTAATTTTTAAGAAAAGAGGTTAATAATGAAAATCAAAAAAAGTATTAGCGGGGATTTAGTTGAATTAGAATTAACAAAAATACAAGAATATAAAACATTTAACTTATATCAAGTTACTAAAAAAGTTAATGGTAAAGAAATAGCTACGTATAGAGAATGCTATACACAAAAACAATTAGATAAGATTATTAAAAATGGAAATGTGATAGGAGATTAGATATGAATAATAATAATGATTTTATAGTAACTGACATTATAAAAGATATTTTTAAACAGGAAGTCAGTAAAAAGATTGATGATGAAATAGACAAAAAAGTCAAAGAGTTTAGAGAAGAATTAGTATATCGTAAAGACAATTATATTGCTGAAATTATGAAAGGTATAAGAATATATTCTGAACAACAAACAATAGATGGTTATCCCAAATATAAAATTGTTTTTGAAAATATATATAAGATAGGAGATTAATTATGACAAAAGAAGAATTAAATGAAATTTTTAAATGGTTAGAAACAAACATAAATAAAGATAATTTATTTTATTTTAAATTAGATGTTTCTAGTCAAATATCATGTTACTTTAAATCGAATAATAAAAGACTTGCACAATTTTATATAGATAAAATCAAAAATTACATTGATGAAAACAGAATAGAAATTTTAGATGATTATTTTATGGAGGAGAAGAAATGGTAATAACAATTTATGAATTAATGGGACTTATTAAAGATGATAAAGCACCTAAAAAGATAAAATATAATGGTGAGATATTTGAATGGAATGGGTGTAACTATAATGAAGAGAATAGTCGTGTATTTTTAAGTGAATATGTTTGTGATGAAATTGATAAAGACATACCAAATTTAAAAATTATAATTCTCGAAGAAAATTCAGATGATTTAGATGATGAATGGGAAGATATAGAAGAATATAATTTAACACCAGATGATTGGTCTACACCTACACAAGCAGATATGGAAATACAAAAAAGATTAAATGCTGTTATTAAAAATCAAAAATATTTAAAAGAAAGGTTAGACAAAGATGAAAGTAGATTATAAAGAAATATTTAAATTAAAAGTTATGTTAGATAAAGCAAATATACCTTACGAATTTT
>CANQEK010000079.1 GCA_947594985.1 uncultured Clostridia bacterium | reverse complement strand
GGAAAATATTTAATTGCTGGTAATATTACAATAAAAGAAGAATTAGATAAAAATGGAATACAATTTACTGATTTATTAAAAAGAGAAGAATTTTCTGTACTAAATACTATAGCCACAGCTGAAGGAACTATACAAATTGCAATGGAAGAAACCCAAAGAACATTACATGGTTCAAACGTATTGATTATGGGATTTGGAAGAATAGGTAAAGTTCTAGCAAAAATGTTAAACGGAATAGGCGCTAAAGTGTATTGTGAAGCAAGAAAAAATGAGGATATTTCTTGGATCAAGGCTTATAGTTATAATCCAATTCATTTAAACAATTTAAACGAAACTCTTGGTAATTTTGATATTATTATAAATACAATACCATTTCAAATATTAGATGATGAAAGACTTTCTTTAGTAAAGAAAGATACAATTATAATTGATTTAGCATCTAATCCTGGTGGAGTAGATAGAAAAGCTGCAAAAGAAAAAGACTTAAAAGTTATATGGGCTTTATCGCTACCAGCAAAAGTAGCTCCACTTACTTCAGCAGAATTTATAAAAGAAACTCTTTATCATGTGCTAAAAGAATTATAAGATTAAAAGTATTAAAATATAATAAAATTATTTAAAAATAATACAAAAGAAAATAAAAAAACGGAGGATATAATGTCAGTTTTACAAGCTTTAATATTAGGAATAGTTCAAGGATTAACAGAATTATTACCTGTTTCAAGTTCAGCACATTTAAATATAATTCCATGGATTTTTAAATGGACTGAAAATGCAAATTTTATGATAGAATTTAATGGTTCTTTTGATGTAGCACTTCATTTTGGAACATTGATTGCAATAGTTTTATTTTTTATAAAAGATTGGATATTACTCTTAAAAGCAGGATGTAGAAAAGTTTTTAAAAAAGAAGATTCATTAGAAGGAAGAATGTTTTGGTATTTAGTAATAGCAACAATTCCTGCTGGAATATTAGCATTAGTTTTAGATAAAATTTCTGATATTATAATAGCTGATAATTTTGAATTAAAGATGGGACTAATAGCTGTAGCATTAATAGTAATGGGAATAATATTAGCTATAGTAGATAAAAAATCAGAAAATAAATATAAGTATGAAGATATAGATTTAAAAAAGTCTTTATTAATCAGTATTTCTCAGGCAATAGCTGCTGCATTTCCAGGAGTATCTCGTTCAGGAATTACTATGACAGTAGCAAGAGCTTTAAAAATCGATAGAGAAAGTGCAGCTAAATTTTCATTTCTTTTGTCAACTCCAATAGTTGCTGCAGCTGTTTTAGTAGATATTACTGAATTTGCTTTAACTTCAATTCCATTTTGGATTGGGATTTTAGCAAGTTTTGTAGTAGGACTATTTGTAATAAAATTTTTAATGGATTATTTAAAAAAAGGCAGTTTTAAAATTTTTGCAATTTATAGAATTGTATTAGGTATTATAATAATTGGATTAATATTCATAAGATAAAATGGAGGGTTGAATATGGCAGGTAAACATTCTTTAAATTCTAAAGAAGAATATTTCTTTGAAACTAACTATGATAGTAGAAATGATAGTTTTGAAAAGGAAAAAAATAAAGATTTAGACGATAAGGTTACATTGCAGGAAAATAATACATATGAGGAACTAGAAGAAAATCAAAATAATGATTTAGATTTTAATAAAAATATGAGTAGTGACTATTTTAAAGAATTTGATTACTCCAAATTCAAAGAGGAAGATTTTGACGATCAGTATTATGCTGATGAATCAAGAAGAAAAAAGGCTATAATTTGTATTTGTGGGATAATAGCTGTTTTAATTGGTGCTTTTGTAATTTATTTAGCTTTTGGAAGAAAAAATCAATCTATTGCAACAAATACAATCAATACAGCTGTTGAAAATAAATTAATAGCTTCTTATCATGGTTATAATGTATTAGGAAAAATTAAGATAGAAAAAATAGATGTTGAACAATATATATTAGATTCTGTTAATGATGAAGCTTTAAAAAATGGAGTTGGAAAACTTTATGGTACTACGCTAAACAGTTATGGCAATTTTTGTATAGCAGGTCATAACTATTCTAATATATTTGGAAAATTATCTGAATTAGAAGTTGGAGATAAATTTATTATAATAGATAAGAATCTTAAAGAGACTGAATATAAAATAACACAAAAATTTTCTTCAGAACCTGAAGATTTAAAAGCTTTAGTTCAAGATGAAGAAAAAATAGAAATTACTTTGATAACTTGTGAAAATTCTTCTACTACAAGGCTTATTATAAAAGCAGAAGAAGTAAATAATACAGAAGGTTCTGAATCAAATAGTAATACAACAAATACAATAGAAAATACAGTAGATGATTCAAAAGAAAACGTATAAGAGGTGATGGAATATGAAGAAAATAATATCACAAATTTTATTAATATTATTAGTAATTATGATAGGTTTCCTATCGGTATTTATAGCAAATGTAAATGCATCTCAAGCGTCTATATCTGTTCCAGGTAATGTTATTGTAGGACAACAATTTACTGTAACAGTGAATATTCCTAGTGATGCTGTTGCTTATCAAGGTACAATAATTGTAACATATAGCAATAATCAAACTGATTCTAGTGGTTTATTATTAAAAGTAACAGGCATGGATGGAAATGTTGGTCAATATACTCATCCAGGAAATATGACAGCTACTTTCACTGCAAAAGCAGCTGGTACCGCTACTGTAAAGGTTCAAGATTGTCAAATTTCAGATTCAAAAGGGAGCCAAATAGAATCACCAAATTCAATTACTTTTAATGTAGCAGACAATACTCCTCAACAACCAGAAACGAATAATAATAACAATAATAATAATAACAACAATAATAATAGTAATAATCAAGTAACATTTACAGATGTGAATGAAATAATATATACAACAGAAAGGTGTAATATTAGAAGTAGTTATTCTACCAGTAGTTCAAAAATTGCAACCGTAAATTCTGGAACAGCTCTTACAAGAACAGGAGTTGGAAATAATGGATGGTCTAGAATTAATTACAATGGACAAACTGCATATATATCAAGTCAATATGTAACTACAACAGCACCTTCAAATTCTAATCAAACTACTAATGAGAATCAAAATCAGATAACTGATAATAAAAAAGATAATGAAGTAAAATTTAAAGATGTAAATGAAACAGTGTATGCATTAAAAAGTTGTAATTTACGAAAAAGTTGGAGTACATCTAGTGAAAAAGTTGGATATTTAAAAAAAGGTCAACAAATAAAAAGAACGGGTGTTGCTGATAATGGATGGTCAAGAATTGAATATGAAGGTAAAACGGTATATGTTGCTACTAATCTAATAACTTTAAAAGCTCCTGATGAAAGTGAAAATACTAATGTTGTAAATGAAGTTGTAGATCAAAATATAGTAGAAAATGAAATAGTACAAGGAGAAAAGACTGAATTAGAATTAATACAGGAAGAAATCGGAGTATTACCTGAAGTTGGTAATAATATTGCAGTAAAAATATATTTTATTATATGTATAATTGCGATAATAGGAATTATTTCTGGTATATGCTATATTAAAAAATATAGAGAAATATAAGGAGATTTATAATAATGGCACAAATTTTAGATGGTAAAGAACTTGCAAAAAAAATCAGAAAAAATCTTAAAGAAGAAGTAGAAGAAATTAAGAAAAAAGGGGTAACTCCAAAACTTGCTGTAATAATGATTGGAAATGATTCAGCTTCAGCAGTATATGTAAAAAATAAATCAAAAGCTTGTGAAAAAGTAGGAATAGAATTTGAAGAGTTTTTATTCGATGAAAACATAACACAAGAAGAATTAATTGAAGTTATAAATAAACTAAATAATGATAAATCAATACAAGGAATATTGTTACAAAGTCCTATTCCTAAACATCTTAATATAAATAAAGCTGTTGAAAATATTTCACCAAATAAAGATGTTGATGGTTTTCATCCTTTTAATGTTGGAAAATTATCAATTGGAGAAGATACTTTTATATCTTGTACACCATATGGAATTATAAAAATTTTAGAAGAATATAATATTGATATTGAAGGAAAAAATGCTGTCATACTTGGTAGAAGTAATATTGTTGGAAAACCTATGATTCAATGTTTATTAAATAAAAATGCTACAGTTACAGTATGTCATTCTAGAACTAAAAATATAGAAGAAATAATAAAAAGAGCTGATATATTAATAGCAGCAATAGGAAAGCCTAAATTTGTTAAAGAAAATATGGTTAAAGAAGGAGCTGTTGTAATTGATGTAGGAATAAATAGACTTAAAGATGGAAGTATATGTGGAGATGTAGATTTTGATAATGTAATGAAAAAAGCTAGTTATATAACACCAGTTCCAGGTGGAGTTGGACCAATGACTATAGCAATGCTTTTAACAAATTTAGTCAAAGCAACGAAGAATAATATTTAAAAAATAATTTTGAAATTATTTTAGGGAGATACTATGAATAAAGTAGATGATGAAACAAAAATAGAAGTGAATTCCAAAAAAGATAAAAAAATAAAAGCAAAGGAAAAAACAAAAAAAAATAAGAAAAAACGTTCTAAAATATTATTTATAATAAAATTATTATTAATATTGATAATCTTATTTATAATTGTGTGTGTATGTCTTTTTATAGCAGTAATAGGTGGATTATTTGGAGATGATTTGAGAATAAATGAACAAAGTCTTGTTGTTGGCTATGAAAATTCAACTGTATATGATGCTGACGGACAACTAATTGCTACTTTAAGTGGAGGAACTAAGAGAAAAAGCATAAAGTTATCTGAAATGTCTGAATATTTACCAAAGGCATATATAGCAATAGAAGATGAAAGGTTTTATAGCCATAAGGGAGTAGATATAGGAAGAACACTTTATGCTACTTTTAATTACATAATTCATTCAGGAAATTCTAGTTTTGGTGGTAGTACTATAACCCAACAAGTAATAAAAAATATAACTCAAGAAAAACAAAATACATCTATATCTGGTGTAATTAGAAAAATAAAAGAAATATCAAAAGCAATTCAAGTAGAACATTATTTAACAAAAGAGCAAATATTAGAATTATACTTGAATTTAATATTTGTTGGCGGAGATGACATAAATGGTGTTGAACTAGGAGCTATATATTATTTTGATAAAAGTGCAAAGGATTTGACTTTAGCTGAATGTGCTTATTTAGCAGGAGTTAATAATTCTCCAAATGCTTATAAACCTTTTGAAGACTATTCAGATAAAGAAAATTCAGAACAAAAGAAACAAGAAATGTCTGATAAAATTAAAACTAGAACAAAAACTGTTTTGGCTAAAATGCTAGAACTACAATATATAACAGAAGAGGAATATAATCAAGCTGTTTCAGAAGTTAATACTGGACTTAACTTTAAAAAAGGTGAGAGAGCTAATATATCAACAAAAGTTTCCTATCATACAGAAGCAGCGATAAATCAAATTATAGATCAAATTTTAGCTGAAAATGAGGACATGAAAAGAGATGTAGCTGAAATGTATTTGTATAGTAGTGGATTTAAAATCTATACAACTCAAAAAACAGATATTCAAAATATGTTAGAAGAAGAACTTGTAAAAGATAAATGGTGTAGTGAGGGAACATATACTGTAAAAAATGAAGAAACAGAAAAATATGAAAAAGCAATACAATATACTGTGCCAACTATGGTTATAGAAAATCATAAGACAGGAGAAGTGATTGCTGCTGCTAGTGCTATTGGTTCGAAAGAGGAAAGAGATGCAACCACAACATTGGGATATTTTAATATTCCAACAAAAATAAAAAAACAAACAGGTTCATCTATGAAACCTATAGCTGTAATTGCTCCTGGACTAGAAACAGGAACTATTACTGGAGCAACAACATATTATGATAGACCTACAGCATGGGGAACCGGTTCAAATGCTTGGACACCAAAAAATTATGATATTTATAGAGGTTTATTAAATATGCGTCAAGCAATTGAAGTATCTGCAAATATACCTAATGCTAAAGCTTTAACAAATATTGGATTAGAAGCTGCTGTTAAGTTTTGTAAAAGTGTTGGAATGCCGGATTTCTCTAATGAAGGTATAAGTTTAGCTTTAGGTGGTTTACATGAAGGAGTGTCTCCAGCTCATATGGCGGCTGCATATTCTGCTATAGCTAATAATGGAGTATATATAACACCAACATTTTATACAAAAGTGGAAGATAGTTTAGGTAATATTATATATGAACCAAAGCAAGAAGAAAGAAGAGTAATGAGTGAACAAAATGCTTATATAGAACAGGATATATTAACACAACCAGTTAAATCTGGTACAGCTACGTATTGTGCTATTCCTGGAATGGATGTTGCAGCTAAAACAGGAACTTCAAATGATGATAATGATAGATGGCTTTGTGGATTTACTCCATATTATACAGCAGCAACATGGTTTGGATACGAGTTTTCTACTAAAGTATCTGGTTATGGAAAAAATCCTGCTGGAGAA
>CANQEK010000078.1 GCA_947594985.1 uncultured Clostridia bacterium | reverse complement strand
CGATGAAGGATATATATATATATCTTATGAAGATTTTTTTATTGAAGAAGAAATGTATGGAATTGGTTCAGCAGCACATATAGATTATGATAATATATATCAACATGATTATTATGGTGGAATTTTTTCAATAGGAATAGTTTCTGATGGTGAGGGATATTATGCAACTACGTTTGATAGAGATGCAGAAAAAGATGAAGTTTTAGATAGTGTAGGAGTATCTTTATCAGAATATGCAAGTTTAGAAATATATGTAAATCCACTAGACAACAGTTTAGAAAAAGATAAATTAATTCAAGTATCTAATAGTGATGAGATATTAAAACCAGGATATCACAGAATTAATATAACACCAATACAGTTGAAATCAAATAATTTTGCTGTTGTAGTAAAACAAAAAACAAATAGTGGAAGTTTCTTTATACAGGTTGAAGCTAGTGCTCCTAATACAGTTTATCAATCAGTGACTTCAAACTATAAAAGTTTTGTTTCAGTTGATGGTAATTCATGGACAAATATATCTAATTTAAGTGTGGATAATTTAGATATGTCTACAGCAGATGTTTGTATAAAAGCATTTACTAAAAATGATAAAATAGAAGAGAATGATGAGATAACAAGTGACAAATATTCATTTAATGATAACTGTGTTATGAATATATCTTATGGTACAACAGTTTCACAATTATTATTAAATTTAAATTCAAAATATGATATGGTTGTATTGTCAAACGAAAACAATAATGTAGATGATAATGAAATAATAAAAACAGGAATGAAAATAAAATTATCAAATGATAATGTATATACGTTAATTGTTAGGGGAGATATAAGCAAAGATGGAAGAGTTTCAGTAATAGATATATCAAAATTGATTCTTCACTATAATGAGGTTCAAGGATTTGAGTTAAAAGATGAAGCTTTAAAAGCAGCAGACATGAACATGGATGGATCTGTAACATTGTTAGATGTTTCACAATTAATAGTTTTTTATAATTCAATATAGAAAAATGTGTTACATAAATGTAAAAATGTAATATAAAAATAAATAAAAATGACTTGATTTTTATAGTTTAAAAAGTTATACTAAAGGAAAGGAGTGTTTAAATGAAAAAGAAAGTTTTAAAAATAATTATTGCTCTATTATTGTTATTTTATACTTTTGCTAGTGTAGTCAATGCTTTAAGTTTTACGGTAACAATGACTCCAAGTAATACTACAGTACCAGAATCATCTGAATTTACAGTTTTAGTAAAAGTCTCAAATATAGAAACTCAAAATGAAAATGGAATTAATATTTTAAGTGGTACATTAAAGTATGATGAGGAAATATTTGAACAAATTAATGACACAAGTATTTCTGGAATGAATTCATGGGATGCATCTTACAATCCAGATAATGGAAAAACAACTTTAACTAGAACGTCATTTGTAACAAATGAAAATGATGTTTTTCAAATTGCTTTTAAAACTAAAGAAGGTACTAATGGTAAATCTGGAAAAATACAATTTACTCAAATAACAGCTTCAAATAGTGAGACAGAAACATCAGCATCAGATATTTCTATTACAATTAATGTTGGTGAAGGACAAGGAAATGATGAAGAAAATACAAATGTAAATGTAAATACTAATATAAATAATAATAGAGCTACAAATACAAATAGTAATTCTAATAGTGATGGAGGAGCAACGATTCAACCAAAAAATAATGTAAATAATACAAATTCTAACACTAATAGAAATACAAATAGCAGTAGAAATACTAATACAAACACAAATACAAATACAAATAACAATTCAAACAGTAATAGTGGAGTATTATCATATGTTAATAATCAAAATTCTTCTTCAGAAGATATACCATATACTGGAGTTGAAGATACATTAATATACATAATTTTTATAATTATAATTGTGGCTATAGCATTTTATATTAAGTTTGAAAAGATTGATAAAGAATTAAGATAATTTTTATAAAATAGTGAAGGGCAACTTGAAAAAGTTGCCTTTTTTTATATAATAGAAAAGGACGAATAATATGAAATTAATAATAACGGAAAAACCTTCAGTAGCAATGGAGTTTGCAAAAGTATTGAAGTTAAATACACAGAAAAAAAATGGATATATAGAATCAGGAGATTGGATTATAACTTGGTGTTATGGTCATCTTGTTACAATGAGTTATCCAGAAGCATATGATGAAAAATTAAAATTTTGGACTTTAGATACATTACCATTTTTACCTAAAGAATATAAATATGAAGTAATTTCTGGAGGAATTCAAGCAAAACAATTTGAAGTAATAAAAAAATTGCTTCAAAGAGAAGATATTGAAGAAATATATAATGCAGGAGACTCTGGAAGAGAAGGAGAATACATACAAAGATTAGTATTTATGATGGCAAAACCTAATCCTAAAGCTAGAATGAAAAGAGTTTGGATTGATTCACAAACTGAAGATGAGATACAAAGAGGAATTAGCGAAGCAAAAGATATGTCAGAATATGATAGTTTATCAAATTCAGCATATTTAAGAGCAAAAGAAGATTATCTTATAGGAATTAATTTTTCAAGATTATTATCAATTATTTTTGGAAAAAGAGTTGCAAAAGAAATTAACGAAGAAAAAATTTCAATTTCTATTGGAAGAGTAATGACTTGCGTTTTAGGAATGGTTGTTTCAAGAGAAAGAGAAATAAGAAATTTTGTAAAAACAAAATATTATAAAGTAATAGGAAATTTTGGAAATAATGAAAATCCTATAAATGCAGAATGGAAAGTTCAAGAAAAATCTAAATTATATAACAGTCGACTTCTATATAGTGATAATGGCTTTAAAAAAGAAGATGATGCGAAAAATTTTATAAATTCTTTAAATAATAAAAAAGCTATTATACGAGAAATAAAAAAATCTAAACAAAAAGATAATGCACCATTGCTATTTAATTTAGCTGAAATTCAAAATGAATGTACTAAATTATTTAAAATAAAACCTGATGAAACATTAGAAATAATTCAAGAACTTTATGAAAAAAAACTTGTTACATATCCTAGAACTGATGCTAGAGTACTATCTACTGCTATAGCAAAAGAAATTACAAAAAATTTAAATGGAATATATAAAAATTTTAAAGATGAGGAAATAAAAAATTACATTTCTAAAATGATTAATGAAAAGTATAGTACAAATTTATTAAAAACGAAGTATGTTAATGATAGTAAAATAACGGATCATTATGCTATAATTCCTACAGGTCAAGGATTTGAAAGTTATGATAAACTATCAAATTTGAAAAAAGATATATTTAAACTTATAGTAAGAAGATTTATATCAATTTTCTATCCTCCAGCAGAATATAACAAAATAAGTTTAGTAATTGACATAGAAAATGAGCTATTTAATAGTAGCGGTAGAGTTTGTATAAAACAAGGCTATTTAGAAGTATTAAAAAATAGACAAAAAAAAGAGGATGAAGAGAAAAACTTAGATGTTTATTCTAGTTTAAAGAAATCTCAAGAAATTAATATAATATCTTATGGAATAAAGGATTCAGAAACCTCGCCACCATCTAGATATAATTCTGGTGGTATGATTTTAGCAATGGAAAATGCAGGTAAATTAATAGAAGATGAAGAACTTAGAGAACAGATAAAGGGCGCTGGAATAGGCACTTCTGCCACACGAGGAGAGATAATAAAAAAATTAGAAAGAATTAATTACATTAATATAAATCCTAAAACACAAATAATTACACCTACGCCTAAAGGTGAAGTTGTTTATGATGTGGTAACAAAATCAATTCCAGATATGCTTAACCCAGAGCTTACTGCAAGTTGGGAAAAAGGTTTAGAAATGGTAGCAAAAAAAGAAATTGAACCAGAAATTTTTATGTCTAAGCTAGAAAAATATATTATTTCTAAAGTTAATAAATTAGTAATCAAATAAATAACATTTTATTGTAAAGATGACTAATAGAATTGCGTTTATGCTAAACATTTTTGTATAGTAACAACTTATGTAAAATTCTCATAATATGTAGCAATAATATTATGAGGAGGTATGAATATGTATAAGTACATAATTAATGGTGGAAAAAAACTTCATGGTGAAGTAGATGTATCTGGCTCAAAAAATGCAAGTTTACCAATTTTAGCTGCAACTATTATAAGTGGTAAGACTACTAAATTATATAATGTTCCTGATATAGAAGATGTTAAAACTACACTTAACATTTTAAAACAATTAGGATGCAAAGTAAAAAAAGATAAAAATAAAATCATAATTAATTCTAAAGATATAACGAAGACAACTATACCAGATGAATTAATGAGAAAATTGCGTTCATCTGTTATAATAGTTGGAGCAATTTTGTCTAGATTCAAGAGTGTAAGATTCTCATATCCAGGGGATTGCGATATTTGGTGGATACATCAGACAAGTTTAAGATAAATGAGTGGATCAAGAATTTAAGTAAATAAAAAATAAAGTCTTAAAAGTAAATTTTAGGGCTTTATTTTTTTGACCAATGTAAGTTTAAAATGTCACAAAACCAAATGTGAAGCGAAAGGAGGATATGAAAATGCAGAAATTAAAAGGACTATGGATTCCAGCAGAGATTTTACTGGATGAAAAATTAGCAGATAAGGAAAAGCTTGTATTATCTATGATTTTGTATTTAAGTGATGAAACAGGAAGCTGTTTTGCAAGTAATCAATATATAGCAACAATTGTAAAAGTAACTCCAAATAGAGTTTCAAAAATAATAAGCTCATTAAAGAATAAGAATTACATTCAAGTAATTCTAAAATATAAAAATGATAGTAAAGAAATAGAACAAAGGCAAATAATACCTATTGTCCAAATGAACAATGGGTATAGTCAAAATAAACAAGAGGGTATTGGTGAAGATGACAATTCAGCTAGTCAAAAACGACAATCACCTATTGGCGAAAGTGACAAAGATATAATAAATAATATAAAAAATAAAAATAGTTATAATAAGGAATCACACATTAAGAATAATAATAAAGGTAACTTTGAACAGCGAGATTATACTGGCTTTGATTTTACTAAATTATATGCAAATGCAAGTGCTTTTTCATAGACGCATACATTTGCATATATAAAATCAGTTACTATAGCAGAAATGCTAAAGGGGTAACTGATTTTATTTTATCCTAAAATTGCAGTTAGCAAATTTAGGATAAAGCATAAAAATACGATGCAGTATTTTTATGAAAAGGGGTGTGGGGATTGAAAATCCCTGCCATACGGACAAACTTGTTTGTCTAGTATGTTAGACATTCAAAGAATATCTTTAGCGAAGGAGGAGGTGCAAGGAGATATGAGTTATGCAATAGTAAGAAATGAAAAATTAACAAGAAATGAAGCAAAAGGTAGATATGTTCATAATGAAAGAAAAACAAAGGGACATACAAATAAGGATATTGATCCAGAACGAACACATTTGAATTATTACTTTAAGAGAAATGAATTAAGTTATATAAAGGAATTTGATAAGTTGAGAAAAGAGAAAGAGTTAAAAGGACACATAAAAAGCAATAGTATTATAATGTGTGAAATGATATTTACATCAGACAAAGAATTTTTTGAAAATATTGGAGAACAAGAAACAAAGAGATACTTTGAAGAAAGTTATAGATTTATATGTAATTACAAAAATTTAGGAGAAGAAAATATAATATCAGCAGTTATTCACCTAGATGAAGGTGTTCCACACATGCATTTAATTTTTGTTCCAGTAGCACATACAAAAGATAAAGAAGGAAGCAAAATTGATAAAATATGTGCTAAAGATTTTTGGAAAGGGAGAGATAGTTATAGAACTTTGCAAAACAACTTTTATGAATATATTACTTCAAAAGGATTTGAATTAGAAAGAGGAATAGAGGTAGAACAAACAGGAGCAAAACACGAAAAAATAGAAGATTTAAAGAAATTAACTAATTTTGAAAATACTAAAAAAGTATTAGATAATATCAAACTTGAATTGCCTGAAATACCTGATATTAATGATATAAAAATAATAAAACTTAATAGAGAAAAAGTTGAAAATGAAATTATAAAACCAAAGGATAAGTTGATTAATGACTTGTACCAAGATAATAAAAATTTATACAGAGAATTATCAAAACAAGTTAATTTAGTAGATAAAGCAACAAAATATGAAAAAGAAAGAAAAAGAATAATGTATGACAATGAGGAATTGCACAATGAGGTAGATAAAATTAAATCAGAATATAAACAAAAAGAATTTGATATGGAATGGGAATATAAAAGCAAGATTAAAGGCTTAGAAAAAGAAAAGAAGCATTTACACAAAGTAATAGATAGGTTTAAAGAAACTATTGATAAATTTATAAAATGGATTTGTAAAAAGTTTGATATGGGTGCAGAAAATAATTTAGTTAGAGATTTTGAAAGAGAGAATAATACCTTAATGGATGTAGAAAAGCAAGTAAAACGAGAAGAAAGAGAAAAGGATTTAGAAATGGAAAGATAACCCGAAAACTCAATA
>CANQEK010000077.1 GCA_947594985.1 uncultured Clostridia bacterium | reverse complement strand
GAAGCACTAAAAATAGCTAAAGAAAAAGGTGTTGAAGTTGAAGAATCAAAACAAACTAGAGGATATATAATAAATAACTTTTTTGAAGAATTTGTAGAGAAAACTTTAATTCAACCTACATTTATTTGTGATTATCCAGTTGAAATATCTCCACTTACAAAAAGAAAACCATCTGATAAAAGATTAGTTGAAAGATTCGAAGTTTTTATTGATGGTCGTGAATATGGAAATGCGTATTCAGAATTAAATGATCCTATTGACCAAAAAGGTAGATTTTTAGATCAATTAAAACAAAGAGAAGCTGGAGATGAAGAGGCTAGCATGATGGATGATGATTTTATTATTGCTCTTGAATATGGTATGCCTCCAACAGGCGGACTTGGAATTGGTATTGATAGATTAGTTATGCTTTTAACAGATTCTGCTTCAATAAGAGATGTAATTCTTTTCCCTACTATGAAACCATTAAGCTAGATATAAAAAGGGAAAAATTAGAAAGTGTAACACTTTAAAGACAACATAGAAAAAATAATATATAAATATATAATGAGTAAGAGTTGATTAAAAATTAGTCAACTCTTTTTTATTAAAAATTAAATCAAGTAGATGAAAATAAAGCAAGTAATATATAGTTGATTAAAGTATTACAGCAATATTATATTTACGTATTTTTTTTATTACAATTAAGAAAAATGTGTTAATAATGATATAATGATAATAGGAAAAATAATAAGAGATTGACGAGAAAAATTAATAAAAATACTATACAAAAAAATTTTTAATTGTTATAATATCATTAAATATAGAAAATCACTAAAGAGGTAGAAAAATGTTAAAAGTAGTTGGAAAATATGGGAATATTCATATAGAAGACAAAATTATAAATATAGATAATTTAGATATAGAGGATTTGAAAAAATATTTGAAAGATTTAGAGGTTAAACAATCACAATTAATTAATGCACAAAATGAGTACTTATCTCAAATCATAGATGAAAAGGAGTCAAAAGATGAATAATGAAAAAAACGTAGTTGTAGAATCTGTTTATACACAAGGTGAAGGTGAAACAATTGGAGAAAAAAAACCAAATGTTGATATTCCGGAAGTTCCAATAGATCTAGACAAAATAAATTTAGATTATGACAACAAAAGGCCTATAAATATAATGAAGGAAATTAGAAAAGAAGTAACTGATGGTAACAAAATTACAAAACAAATTCTAGAAAATATAAATCCAGAAGCAAAAAAGCCATCACCTCAACAAGAAAAACAAACGTCAAGAGATGAAAACAATTTAGGACTAGATTTATAAACAAAAGAACTTATATAAAATTAGGAGAGATACAATGGAAAAAAATCAAGTTTTTGAAGGTATAATTAAAAACTTGCAAGAGTTAGATGTAGTGCAAAGTGATATTTCAATGTTAGAACTTGCAATTTATCAAAAAAAAATTGAAAATTTAAAAGAAGAAAAATTACATGAAATAAGACAGTATTTTGAACAACAGTCACAATATTTTAATCAAAATAGTTATGATTATCAAGATGAAATTGATAAAAATGTTGAACAATATAAAGTTCAAATAGACAAATTAATAAATGTATATGATAAATTATATGTTAGAACATTTAAAATAATGCAAAATTCTATAAATAATCAGAAAATTTCTATATCAAATATTATTACATTAACAAGAAAAATTAAAGAAGAAAATTTACCAGAAAAAGATATACAAAATTATGAAAAAATAATAAATGCTTGTGCACAAAAAAAATTAAATTATTCAGTAATTATAAATGAATGTAAAGCTAGAATAAAATGGTGTATTGAAAATGTTCAAAAAGATATTAAAGATGTTTTTGTTGGCAAAACAACTGAATTAAAAGTTTATAAAGAAAATGTTTTTAATAAAATTAAAGAAAAAATTTTAAATTTAATTTTTGGAAAAGTACGTTTTCAAAGAGTTTTAGATGAATATGAAACAGAATATATAAAAAGTTTAAAAGCAAAAAATAATTCGAGGGTTTTAGGTGTAATAATTGTTATAGAAGGAATTGAGAAACAATTTGAACAAGTTAAAGAGCAAATTTCTAATATTTATAACGAAGCAACACAAAGCTAATTTTATAAAATAAGTCAATAAAAATATAATAAAATTAACTAAAATAAAAGTAAAACAATGTAATGTTAATAAAAATTTAATAATAAGTTTACAAAAAAATCTACTGGTTAGTAGATTTTTTTTTTATTATATGATATAATTCAAAACAATATTAAAATGAGTTACAAAAGATACAAGGAGGAAATTAATGTTTTTTGGATATAATGGTATAAATAGAAATATAATATATGGTTTACTAATAATATTAGTTATATGGTCGTTATTAAGTTTGGGAATTGATGGATGGATATCTTTATTAGTGACACTTCCTGCTGTAATAATAGCAATAACATTTCATGAATTTGCTCATGCTTTTGCAGCAGATAGACTTGGAGATACTACTCCTAGAAATCAAGGAAGATTAACATTAAATCCATTGTCGCATCTAGACCCATTTGGTTTTATTTTATTAATGTTTGCACATATTGGATGGGGAAAACCTGTACAAATTAATCCAAACAATTTTAATAGTAATAAATCGAGGGGCTTTTGTGAAGCTATGGTATCACTTGCAGGACCACTTATGAATTTATTCATAGCAATAATAAGTTGTTTTGCTTATATTCTTATCCCTATATTTTTCCCTAATTTTGATAGAACACAATCAGGTAATATATGTATGATTTTATTGAATATGATTATTTCTATAAATATAGGTTTAGGAGTTTTTAATTTAATACCATTACCACCACTTGATGGTGAGAAAATATTTAGAAATGTATTACCTTATAAAGCTCAAAGTTGGCTTACTAGAAATTATCAAACTCTTTATATAGTATTTATGATATTATGGATTTTTGGATTTTTGGAAATAATTGTTTCTCCAATAATAAATGTAATTTCAAATCTTATATTTAAATGTGTTTTTGCTATTGTTTCATTATTTTTGTAAAATACTAGTATTTTATAATTTTATAAAGGTAGGAATAAAAATTGAAAGATGTACTAATAATGGGAATTGAATCAAGTTGTGATGAAACCTCTGTAGCTATTGTAAAAAATGGTAGAGAGGTTTTATCAAATTGCATAAATTCTCAAATTAAAATACATGAAGAATATGGAGGGGTTGTTCCAGAAATAGCATCTAGATGTCATACAGAAGTTATTAATTCAATAATGAAAAGAGCATTAAAAGAAGCAAATATAACAATGGAAGAAATTGATGCAATAAGTGTAACTCAAGGACCAGGATTAGTAGGAGCTTTATTGGTAGGAGTTTCATATGCAAAGGGATTAAGCTATGTAACTAAAAAACCATTAATAGCAGTAAATCACATAGAAGGTCATATTGCTGGAAATTACTTGACATATAAAGAATTAGAACCACCATTTATTTGTTTAATAATTTCTGGTGGTCATACACATTTAATAAGAGTAAAATCTTATAATGATTTTCAGGTTTTAGGAAAAACCAAAGATGATGCAATTGGAGAAGCTTTTGATAAAGTTGCTAGAGTAATTGGTTTAGGATATCCAGGTGGTCCTAAAGTAGATGAATTAGCCAAAAAAGGAAATCCTAGTATTAAATTACCTGTAACTCATTTAGAAAATTTAGATTTTAGTTTTAGTGGGATAAAAACAGCAGTGATAAATTTAAATCATAAAAGCTCTGATATAAATAAAGCTGATTTATGTTGTAGTTTTCAAGTTGCAGTAACAAATATGCTTTTAACAAATGTAAGAAAAGCAATTGATATGTTTAATGCTGATAAAATTGTAATAGCAGGAGGAGTATCGAGAAATTCTTTTATAAGAGATTCTTTTAATAATCTTGAGAAAGAAAAAAATGTAAAAGTATATTACCCAGAACCAGTTTTATGTACTGATAATGCAGCAATGATTGCCTCAGCAGGATATTATAATTATATAATAGGGGAAAGAGCTGATTTAAAATTAAATGCAATCCCAAATTTGAAAATTGGAGAATAAAAAATGTCTATTTATGTAATAGGTGATTTGCATTTATCTTTTTCAGTTGATAAACCAATGGATATATTTGGATATAATTGGGAAAATCATGCTGAAAAAATAAAGCAAAATTGGCTACAAAAAGTAAAAGTTGAAGATACAGTAATTCTATTAGGTGATTTTTCTTGGGCAACTTATTTGGAGGAGACTTATAAAGATTTTGAATTTTTAAAAAATCTTCCAGGAATGAAGATTATGTCTAAAGGAAATCATGATTATTGGTGGTCTACCGTTACTAGCATGAAAAAATATTTAAAAGAAAATAACTTTGATAATATAGATTTTCTATATAATAATTCCTTTTTAGTAGAAAATAAAATAATTGTTGGAACTAGAGGATGGTTAAATACGTGGAAATCAATAGATAATTATAGAATTTTAAGAAGAGAAAATGAAAGATTGAAAATTTCAATAGAAAGTGGAATTAAAAAGTTTGGAAAAGATAAGGAGATAATTGCTTTTATTCATTATCCACCTTTTTACAAAGAAGATGATATTCCAGAGGAAATAGATTTTATTAAGACGTTAAATAATTATAAAATAAAAAGATGTTATTACGCTCATTTGCATGGAGAGTCATATAAAGATGCAATTGAAGGAATAGTAAGCAATATAGAATTTAAATTAGTTAGCTCAGATTATTTAAATTTTGATTTAATACAAATTGATACATAAATATTTTTATTAGTGTAAATATGTTTTTTTAATGCAAAATTTTAGTTTTAATAGGAGAAAATAATGCAAGACAAACAAAAATATATAAGAAATTTTAGTATAATAGCACATATAGATCATGGAAAATCGACTTTAGCAGATAGAATTATTGAAATGACAGGTGTTTTATCTGAACGTGAAATGGAATCACAGGTTTTAGATAATATGGATATAGAGCGAGAAAGAGGGATAACAATAAAATCTCAGGCAGTAAAAATGAATTATACTGCAAAAAATGGCGAAATATATGAATTTAATTTAATAGATACACCAGGACATGTAGATTTTAATTATGAAGTATCTAGAAGTTTAGCAGCTTGTGAAGGAGCAATCTTAGTAGTAGATAGTACGCAAGGAGTCGAGGCTCAAACTTTAGCTAATGTATATCTTGCTTTAGATGATAATTTAGAAATTTTACCTGTAATTAATAAAGTTGATTTACCTAATGCAAGACCTGAAGAAGTAAAAAAAGAAATAGAAAACATAATAGGAATACCAGCAATGGATGCACCATGTATATCTGCTAAAACAGGTTTAAATGTAGAAGAAGTATTAGAAAGAATAGTATCGGATATTCCAGCTCCTAAAGGTGATCCAGAATTAGAATTACAAGCATTGATTTTCGATTCTTATTATGATAATTATAAAGGTGCATTAAGTTATGTAAGAATAAAAAACGGTACAGTAAAAGCAAACGATGAAATATTATTTATGGCAACAGGTAAAATATTTACTGTTACAGAAGTAGGATATTTTGGAGCCGGAGAATATATACCTACAGATAAATTGGAAGCTGGTGAAGTTGGATATATTGCTGCAAGTGTGAAAACAGTTTCAGATTTAAATGTTGGAGATACAATTACTCTTAAATCGAATCCAGCAAAAGAGCCATTGCCAGGATATAAAAAAGCTAATTCAATGGTATATTGTGGAATGTATCCATTAGATGGAAGTGAGTATGAGCCCTTAAAAGATGCTTTAGAAAAATTAAAATTGAATGATGCAGCTTTAAATTATGAACCAGAAACTTCTGCAGCATTAGGATTTGGTTTTAGATGTGGATTTTTAGGATTATTACATCTAGAAATTATAATAGAGAGATTAGAGAGAGAATTTGATATCGGACTTATTACTACTGCTCCATCAGTTATTTATAAAATACATAAAATAGGAGGAGATGTTGTAGAATTATATAATCCCATAGAACTACCGCCACAAACAGAAATAAGTTATATGGAAGAACCTATTATGGATGTGGAAATTATGATTCCAAAAGAATTTGTGGGAAATGTTATGAAGGTATGTCAAGAAAGAAGAGGAACATATATTGATATGAAATATTTAGATGAGTCTAGAGTTACTCTAAAATATGATATGCCTTTAAATGAAATTATTTATGACTTTTTTGATACAATAAAATCAAAAACAAAAGGTTATGCATCATTTGATTATGAATTTAAAGAATATAGAAGAGCTGATTTAGTAAAGCTAGATTTACACATAAATAACGAAGCTGTAGATGCTTTATCTTTTATAGTACACAAAGATTCTGCTTATGATAGAGGTAGAAAAATGGCAGAAAAATTGAAGAAAGTTATACCAAGACAATTATTTGAAATACCAATTCAGGCTGTTGTAGGTGGAAAAATTATAGCAAGAGAAACTTTATCAGCAATGAGAAAAGATGTTTTAGCGAAATGTTATGGTGGTGATATAACTAGAAAGAAAAAATTATTAGAAAAGCAGAAAAAAGGTAAAAAGAAAATGCGCCAAATTGGAAATGTTGAAGTTCCACAAGAGGCATTTTTAGCTGTATTAAAATTAGATGATGAAGAATAATAAATAAAATTTATTTATGCATTGATTTAATTTTAAAAATATGTTATTAATTTAAATAATAAAATAATAAAATAATAAAATAAAAATAAATTACAAAATAGATGGAAAATTTATAGAAATAGGGGATAAGAAATGGAAGAGGATTTAAATGAAAATAATAATCATGAGATGAAAGGTTTTCGTATAGATAGAAGAAAGTCTGAAAGAAGAGAAGAAGAAAGAAGACAAGATGATAGAAGGAATGGAGACGATAGAAGAAAACAAGAAAGAAGAGATAATCCAAGAAATGGTTTAGATAGAAGAATTGGAGAAAGAAGAGCTTCTTATGATAGAAGGTTTGTTGATAGAAGAAGTAATGAAGAAAGAAGAATAAAAGATGGTTCTGACTATGAATATGATGATGTTGTTGTAGGAAGAAATGCTG
>CANQEK010000076.1 GCA_947594985.1 uncultured Clostridia bacterium | reverse complement strand
AAATAGGATCTACTTGGCTTAACCCTACATTTGAAACAATTTGGTGTTCATTACCTGGAATTAGATATACCGCACACCCTGATTACGCTCACTACTTGAGCTATCATGAAAAAGCTTTAAGCATGGTTGGTGGAAAACTTTATGTTGTAGAAGAAAACATATTTAATATTTATGAAATAATAGTTTTTATATTTGCTTCAATAGGATTATTTAAATTATCAAAAGATTTAGATTTAACAAAAGCATTACTCCCTATTATATTTTTTGGTGGTTTTCTTTTTCATATCATTTGGGAAACAAAATCAATATATGTAATTCAATATTATTTCATATTATTACCGTTCACAGCATTTGGTTTAAACTATTTTATTGAAGAAATATATCCTTTTTTAAAAAATAAAATAATAACAAAAATTACTGTAAAAAAATAAAAAAAAAAAGATAAAATTTAATTTGTAAAATTTTTACAAATTAAATTTTATCCGAATTTATTATTCAACAATAATTGCCTGTGAATATAATTTTTTCCAATTACTTATAAATTTTACTTTACTTTGTTTTACATCTTTTCCAGCAGAAGGATCATTTAAATAAACATAATTTTCATCATATCCAATTAAAACAGCACAATGCTCACCAATTAATTCTTGAAAACTACCACTTCCATCTTCATAATTCCAAACTACACCATCACTAATATTACCACCATTTTTCACACACCAAACAACAACAGGCTGTCCTTTACTAACATATGAAAATAACATATTTTCAGAACATCCTGAAATATTTTTAACTTTATCTCCTGCTACTGTTTTCATAGAATCTACAATTGGTTTTGCAAAAACTCCATATGAGCCTTTACTTAATCCATTACTAGGATGTCCAACAAATTTTTCAAAAGGATTAGCACCATACCATTTTCCATCATTTCCCTTATATTTCTTGCTTCCTATTTTAGTATTATCTATAATAGTTTTAACTGAAACATCATATTTTTTAAATTTTAATAACATTGTAGCAGATACAGCCTCACATCCTGTTGGATATCCTAATGATATCTGATTTAAATAAGGAACATTATCTATATGATAACTAGTAACTATATCCTCTTCTTTAATGTCATCATTCGAAGATATTTCTTCTATTGGTTTTTCCTTTAAATAATAATTATCTTTAATAAGAGTATATCCTACTATACCTTCTGAATTTCTAACTTTTTTCCAGCCATTCTTATCGTCTTGCAAAAGTTCTATTTCTTCATATTTTTTTGTAGTTGCCAATATTTTAAAGTCTGTACTATTACCAGTTCTTATATTATAATTTCCATTTGCAAATTTTTTTAAATTATTTGGTTTATCATTAGTAACAATAATTTTACATGTTGCTGTTTTATCTCCATTATCAGTTATTGCACTTATTGTTACAGTACCTTCACTAAGTGCAGTAATTTGTCTATTCTCTATTGTTACAACTTTTGTGTTAGAACTCTTCCAAGTTACATCAGTATATGTAGCTTCTAGTGGAGTAACTTCTGCTTTTAAAATATATTTTTGTCCTTTACCTAATTTAACTTCTGTATCATCTAAAGTTATTTTCTCTACTGGTATTTTAGTTACTTCTATTTCGAAATTTTTTAATTCATTTCCTTTATAATCTTTTATAGAGATATTTGTTTTTCCTATTGCATTTGCAATCATATTTCCATCATTATCTATAGATAATATATTAATATCACTAGATTCATATTCTAAATCTTTATATGTTGCATTATCCGGCAAAACTTTAGTTTCTAATTTATGTACATTTCCTAGTTGTATAGTCGTTATTTGATTTTCTATTTCTACATCTTTTATACTAACTAAACTTTCAAATTCAATTTCATTACTTTTTACTCCTGTTTCATTATCAACTAAATACACAATGGCTTTTCCTACATTTTTACCAGTAATTTTTCCATTTACAACTTCAATTGTTTCTGGATTTGAACTTTGCCAAGAAAGTCCACTTTTCGTATAATCATTTGGATATATCTCATTTGATAATAATATGCTTTCTCCCAATTCAATTTGTGTTTTTTCTGTGCTTATACTTAATGTTTCAATTTTAATTGGATTTATTAACAAAATAAACTTTTTAATTAAAGAATATTTTTGAATTAAGAAAATAGCTATAATTATCAAAATAAGTAAAATAATTTTTTTAAAATTTAATTTTCTTTCTGTTTTTACATCTATTCTTCCGTACCTTACCAATATCTTGACCTCCAATTATTTCTTCATATATTATTAAAACAATTTAAGTTTATTTTTGGTTTCATTAAATTTAAAATTTACAAATATTTTATCCTCACAAAATAATTTATTTAATATTTAATATTTAATATTTAATATTTATTATTTATTATTTATTATCTTAGATATATTATATATTATATTTTATCTTTATAAAATATTTTTTAAAAATTAATTTCTAATTTATCTAGTAACACTTCTTTATCTACATATAATTTCTCTGTTGAACCTTCAATAGCTCCAGCTGGATTATAAGTTGGCTGTGTTACAATAGGTTGAATTGTTATCCCCTTAATATTATCTTTTTTTTCAATAATAATATATTCAGTTAAATTCATTTTTCCGTTATAAAATGATTTATAAGTTCCTATATCTCCAGGAGACCATTCTTCAGAAGTACCATTATCATATGTTATAATTCTTCTTGTTTCATAAGAAATAGAATTTAATTGATTTCCATCATTATCGCAAATATTGTACTTTATTAATCCTATATAATTTTTATCTGATCTACTTTGAAGACTCCTTAAAGATAATTTATCAATCACTGAATCTATTTTTATAATTGTTTGAACCGGTGTCAAAAATACTTTATCAACTTTTTTTGTCATGTTTCTATATTCACTTGTTTTAGGAAGACCTTCTTCTATAATTTTTGTGTCTTTTAAAGCCTTCTTTTTTGAAAGTTTAATTTCATATTCTCCACCAAGTTCTATAAATTTTCTGTTATTAGCTCCTGATACTAAAACCATATTCTTTTTTTCTATATTATTTTTGCTTAAATCAGCACCGTTTCCTAATACTAAATTTTTTAAAGTAATAGTAAAATCTTGTTTATTTCCCAAATTTTTTTCTGTTAAGAAAAATAATAAAAACACTCTATAATTATATTCACTAATTTTATCAGTAGTTTGAATACCACCAGGACTTATCCACTGTTTTTCTCCATCTATAAAAATACTTTTATTATTTTCTAAATCATAATTATTTGTTCCATCTGCATTTACAATAGGTTCTGGAACAAATAATAATTTTATGCTATTTTTCATTTTCTTACTATCTTCAATTTGTTTTTCTATTCTTTTTTCAGCTCTTTCAATAGAATCTTGTGAAGCATTTTCTTGTTTCATTATATCTATTTCTTTTCTAAGATTATCAACATCTTCTTTAGTTAATATATCTTCATCAATTCTTAAATACTTTTTATCTTTCTCACTTAGTTGAACATCAAACTCAAGAACAGTAAAACCTTCATTGCACATAGTCGATACTAAATTAACCTCTGTTTTTTCTTTAACTATAGTCTGACTATCTGTTGCCTTTTCTACATAATTACTATATTCGTCAGAAAATTTAATTCCAAACCATTCCAATACTGGCTTTCCTTCAATTTTACCGCCTAAATACGCATAAGTAGATAAACCACCTATTAAAATAATACTAATAGAAAAGAATATAATTATAAATTGTGAAACATAATTTAATATAAAAAAATTATTTCTTCGATACACTTTCTTATTAAAAAAATTATCTTGATTTTTTAATGAATTATATTGCTTTGAATTTATATAATATTGATATTTTTTATATACATTATCACGAAATTCTTTATCTTCCATAATTATTATACTCCTTTCCTAAAATTTTTTTTAGTTTTTTTCTAGCTCGATATATTGTCATTTTCGTTTGTGACAAATTTTTACAAATTATTCTACTAATTTCACTATAGGATAACTGCTCTATATCTGCCAAAAAAATTACTCTTTGATATTTTTCATTTAATTTTTTTATTGCTTCAAAAGTTCTCTCTTTCCCATCTTTTTCAAAAATTTCCTCTTCTATTTGATTTACATATAAATTATTCTCATCTATTTGTGATTCTTTTAAAAACACAAATTTTTTATTTCTTTTTAAATAATTTAATGCTCTTGATTTAGCAATCGTATATAAATAAGTTTTCATCTTGTATTTGAAATCATATTCCTTCCTGTTAATTAGAATATATACGAATACATCTTGTGCTAAATCTTCAGCTGTTTCTATATTTCTAACATAACTATTTATAAAACATATAAGATTTTTTCTATGTCTATTTATTAATTCATCAAATGCTTCTTTATTTCCTGATAAAAATTCTTTATATAGCTCTGTATCTGAATACATATATTTACCTCCTATGTATATAATACAATTGAGTTTTAAAAAAGTAACTATATTTTTAAATAACATTTAAGAACATAATCTTTATTTCTATATAAAATCTTTATAAAATTTGTCTCTAATTTTTTCGAAACCTTTTTTTCTATACTTTTTTATTTCTTATTATATAAAAAAAACGAATAATATATAATTCATTAAAATTAATATTATTCGAAATTTATTAATATATCAAATTATTTTTAATAAAATTTATTTTAGTATAATTTTCATTTGGTTATAAACTAAATCAATCCATGTACTAGACGCTGGACAAAACTTAGTTTTCATACCTTGTAATGTTGAACCATTATAAAATTTTCCACCTGGAGTAAGATAATTATAATGCAAAGTTTCAAGAGCCTTTTCTAATCCCTCCTCTACAGTTGAATACTTAATTAATCCTTTTTTAGACATTAAACTTATAAAATTATTAGAATTTCTTTGTCCTGATGATATATTCCATCCAGATTCAGCTGCTATCAATCCACAAAAAAATACTTCATTTATTGAATATTTTTCACATAAGTCATATATTAAGCCAGCATTTTCTTCAAAAAAATTAGATGTATCTTTTTCAATTCTAGATATTAGCAGAATAAAATCATCTCTTGATAAACCAGTTCTAACTGTTAAATCCATATCTTTTGAAATTAATACATCTTCAATTTTTGTTGTTTCTATAGCATTTTCTTCTACTAAATTTTCTTCATTTGTATTTTCTATTTGTTGATTTACAAATTCTTCTTGAAAATCAATATATTCATCATTTCTTGTTGATATAGATCTTGATGACACTGTAGGATTACTATTTTTATCCATATTTTTTATAGTTTCAGTTTGCCTCTTTTCATAACCATTTAAATTATTTGAACTTACTTTTTCCGTATCTTTATTTGATACAAAATTAATAACTACTGCTAAAATAATTGATAAAAAAATAATTCCTAAAATAACAATTAATAATGTTGACACTTTAAAAGATATTAATACTTTTCTATTTTCTCTCTCATTCATAAAATATTTTTCCTTTCGTATAAAAGCATTATATCATTAAATATTTTTTTGTCAAATAAAATATTCTATTATAACTTTATATTTAGTCAAATGTCATTATGCAAATTTATCTCTACCTTGAATTTTTTTATTTTTTATTTTATAATATTTAAAAATCTTATGGAGATAATTAAATAATGAGATTAGTAATACAAAGAGTAAGTAGTGCAAGTGTCACTGTTGATGAAAAAATTGTTGGTAAAATAAATCAAGGTTTTTTAGTATTATTAGGTATTAACAATTCAGATACTAAAAAAGATGTAGATTATCTAGTAAAAAAACTAATGAATTTGAGAATTTTCAATGATAATAATGATAAAATGAATTTATCGCTTCAATCTGTAAATGGAGAATTGTTAATTATTTCTCAATTTACTTTATATGGTAATTGTAAAAAAAGTGGTAACAGACCATCTTTTTCTGATGCAGCTAAGCCAGATATAGCTATTCCTTTATATGAATATTTTGTAAATGAATGTAAAAAGCAACTTCCAGTAGTACAAACTGGCATTTTTGGTGCTGATATGAAAGTAAATCTTTTAAATGACGGTCCTGTTACTATTATCATGGATTCAAAATAATTTAAAAATTTATTTTCTTTTTTTATAATTATAATTGAATGTATATGTTCCATACTTTTTTCTGCTAACTAATATTTTTTATATCTTGTTCTATTATTAATATATCACATTTGTAAAAATTTCTCCACGTATTATTGTTATTATTTTATTTTAATTTTTCTCCGGTTATAGTATATTTATATACATATTCATCAATAATTACGTATAATTCACTTTTTTCATTTTCTATTACTTCATAATGAATTATATTACTATTATTTTGTTCAGCTACATTAATTAAGTCATCTATACTATTAAGTTTCATTAGCTTTAAATCATTAAAATTAGGTTCATTTGCTATTGTAATTATTAATTCTTTATAATATTTCAATAAATGTTTCATATTGCTTTTGTACATTTCTTCTGGAGTTTTTTTAATGAATTTTTTCATTATTATAAATAATATTAATGCACCAACAATAAATACAATTGAAAGTATATAATATATTACTTTACTTGTTGGCATTTTCTCTGCAAATTGTTGCATAATTTCTTCACTTGTAATATTCTGATATTTTTCTTCTACATTTGTTACAGTATTGTTTATTGGTATATCTAATTCAATATAATCATTAACTGTTTTATTTTCTTCGTCTAACCCTTGAAGATTTATGCTATATGATATATTAAAGTAGACTTTCAAAATAGCATTAATTTTAATTCCATACTCCTTTTCATAGGAACGCGCTAAATTATTATAGTATCCATATTCTATATTTGCTTTTTCATTTATTGAAAATTCGTTTTTATTAGTATTTGAAGCTACATTATCTAAAATTGTAAATTCTCTATTCCAAACTTCTTTTCCTTGATTATCGTTATTTTCTACTGTTGCTACCATATTAGCTTTAATATCATAATTATAGCTTATATCTGTTTCTTTACTTCCATTAAAATTATATTTAAATTCTAGTGCGAATTTATCTATAGATTTAGATGCATAATACAAGTCCTTTGGGAGGCTATCAGTTATATAAAAATCATTTGGTTTCAATATTACTTCATAATTATCACTTTTTTTAGCCTCATAACTGTATATAGACTTACTCTGTTTTTTATATGATAACCCCATTTTTAAAAAAACAAT
>CANQEK010000075.1 GCA_947594985.1 uncultured Clostridia bacterium | reverse complement strand
CAGCAAAGAATAAAAATAGGTACAGAATATTATTATCCAGATTTAATTTTTTATAATCGTTTAGCAAAATGTTTTGTAATAATTGATTTAAAAATTGGTAAGCTTATGCATCAAGATATTGGGCAAATGCAAATGTATGTAAATTATTATAAAAAGACTCAAATGATTGAAGGTGAAAATGAACCTATTGGAATATTATTATGTGCAGATAAAGATGATGCAGTAGTAGAGATGACTTTAGGAGATGACGTGAAAAATGTATATGCTTCCAAATATTTAACATATTTGCCTTCTAAAGAAGAATTAATTAAAATAATTAAAGATGAGAAAGAACTATATGACTTAGCTAAAGAAGAAGGTGAAGAAAATGAATAAAGAAAACAAAATCAATCTGAACTGGTATAGTACAAATTATCTAAACACTTGCTCAAAACATTGAAAAATCAACTTTTTTCTGATTTTTTAATCTTCGTAATTTAATAAAAATTGAATAGAAAATGTAATTATTGAAATAATATCTAACATATAGAAGATAATTTAAAAAAATTATCTTCTTTTTTTTATGCCTCCGAGAAAGTGAGGGAAAATGGAAAAAGAAAGAAAAATTAATGATTTTACAAAAGAAGAATATTTTTCTTTTATAAAAAGGCAAAGAGAAATTTTTGCCATAGAAGAATGTGAAAATTTAGAACAAATTTTAACAGATAGAGTTAAAAAAGTTTTAGATTTAATTGATTTAATGAAAATTGCAAAAAACAATTATAAAAGGTCGAAAAAAGTAATAAATAAATTTATTAAATCATTAAAAAAAGAGAAAGACATTAAAAAGTTATTAAAAAAACAAGATGATGAATTGTATATTATAGAAAGTAAATATGTTGCATCTATGATTGATTTAATGATGATTATTATCAAATCCTTTGGTTCTGATTTGTTTAAAAGTAAATTAAATTCTTTAGAAAAATGGTACGAATTTGAGTTAGAAGATTTTATATTAGTAAATGGTATTATTAAATCATTAATGAATTATAAATCATCTAACCTATCAATTTTAGATGTTATGAATGCTTTAGATAATGCTATTAAGGAATACATTACTTGTATAGATAATAATGTCGAATATAGAGATTTATTTGATAAATCGTTTATGTTTGTATGTTTTCCTGAAAAAGAGGAACAGGAGGGCGAAGATGAGTAAAATTATTGCAATAGCAAATCAAAAGGGTGGTGTTGGAAAAACAACAACTACTTTTTCTTTAGGTGTTGCACTTGCAAAACAAGGAAAGAAGGTTTTACTTATTGATGCTGATCCACAAGGAGATTTGACAACATGTATGGGTTATTATAATCAAGACGAATTACAAAATACTATTGGAACATTAATGAATAATACAATTCAAGATAAAGAAGTAAAGATTGAAGATACAATACTTCATCATAATGAAGGAATAGATTTAATTCCATCTAATTTAGATTTATCTGCATTAGAAATGTCATTAGTAAATGCAATGAGCAGAGAATTTACATTAAAAAACTCTATTAGTAGTATTAAAGATAAATACGATTATATCTTAATTGATTGTATGCCAAGTTTAGGAATGATAACAATAAATGTACTTGCATGTAGCGATAAAATTATAATTCCTGTTCAGGGAGAGTATTTAGCTGCAAAAGGAATGGGACATTTATTACAGACAGTATCTAAAGTTCATAAACAAATAAATCCTAACTTAAAAATAGGAGGAGTATTACTTACTCTTGTCGATAAAAGAACTAATTTGTCGAAAAAGGTAAGAGATACATTAGAAGATAATTATGGACAAATTATAAAAATATATAATACTGAAATTCCTAAAGCTATAAATACGGCAAAATCAAGTTCAACAGGTAAAAGTATATTTGAATTTGATAAGAATAGTTCTGTTGCTAATGCTTATAAAAATCTAGCAAAGGAGGTAATAGAAAATGAAAGAACAAAATCAAGATTTGAAATTGCCAAAGCTAGATGACTTTTTTTCTACACAAGAAGAACGAGATTATAAGAAAGCAGAAAAGGTAGAAGAAATAGAAATAAGCAAAATATCAAACTTTCCTAATCATCCTTTTAAAGTAAATGATGATGAAAGAATGAGAGATATGGTTAAAAGTATTAAAGAATATGGAGTAATACTTCCTGTTATTGTTAGACCAAAAGAAGATGGAACTTATGAAATGATTTCAGGACATAGAAGAAAAAGAGCGTGTGAACTAGCAGGAATAAAACAAATAAGATGTATAGTAAAAAACTTATCTGATGATGAGGCTACCATTTTAATGGTTGATAGTAATATTCAAAGAGAAGAAATACTTCCAAGTGAAAAAGCATTTGCTTATAAGATGAAGTTAAATGCAATGAAACATCAGGGAAAGAAAGTAGATATTATTGAAGAAGAAGAAACTTCGACACCAATGGTGGCAAAGTTAAGAACTGATGAACTATTAGGAGAAGAGGTTGGCGAAAGTAGAGAAAATATAAGAAGATATATAAGACTTACTAAACTTATACCTGAATTGTTAGAACAAGTTGACTTAAAAAGAATTGCTTTTAGACCAGCAGTAGAGTTATCTTATCTTAGTGAAGAAAATCAATATGTCGTTCAAAATATATTTGAATTTGATGAAGTTACCCCATCATTGAGTCAAGCTATAAGACTAAAGAAACTTGAACAAGAAGGACATCTAACGGAAGAAAAAATAGAAGAAATTATGCAACAAGAAAAACCTAATCAAAAAGAATTTATAAAAATACACAATGAAAGAATAGAAAAATATATACCAACAATAGTAAAAGAGTCTGGAAAAGTAGAAGATTTTATTATTCAATGTGTAGAAGAACACAACAAAAGAGAAAGATTAAAACAAGTACGAGATGTTAGATAGTGTGTGAACACAATTATCATAAAAGTCTAACTTGTTTGTTTGTGTGAACTTGTTACAAAGTTTCCCCTTACAATCCCTTTTAAATACATACTATATTACATACTAAAAGAAAAATAATATATTTAATAAATAATAATATTTATACATTTGTTTTTATATAAAAAAATATTAAAATTAAATTACAAGGGAGGTATTAATTATGAAAAAGAATAAATATATATTAATAATTGTTGTAATTTTAATTTTATTAGCTATTACTTTAGGATTTAAAATATATAACAATGGTTTAAATTATGATTTATTAAAAGAACAAGAAGAAACAAAAGAAATAATAGAACATAATAGTTTTGAAGAAAATATAGCTGATTTTAATTCAGAAGATGAAACATGCAATGTTATTGAAAATACAAAAAATAATAATATCCCAGATATAGAAAAAGATAACTATGATGAATCAAACTCAATAGACAGTGATAAAACTATTATGCAACAAACTGATGAAATAACAGAAGTTACAGAAGAGAAAAAATCTAAAAGTTCTACCACAATTGATTCTAATAGTTCTAGCAAAAGTTGGACAACAAATACAACTTATGGAGGGGAAATTCATGATCAAGATGGTGAAACAGGAAGTTATTGGGAACAAGGTGGAGAAATAGATTTAACTGGAATAGATATGTCAGATTGGACTATCAAATAAACAAAAAATAAAAAAATTATTATTTAAGATTATAGATAAAAATTCTATAATCTTTTTTTTATGAAAAAATAAGGAGGAAAAATAAATGAAAATAAAAACAAAAAAAATTATAAGTTCAATATGTTTAATAATGATTATTTTATCAACATTTGTTTCAGACTTTGGAATATTAGCATCAAAAGTATTTGCAGCGACAGCTACTGTAACATATAATGGTAAATCAACTTATTCAGGCTCTACTGTTGGAGATTTTTCCGTAAATGGAGGTAGAGCATTTTGTATGGAGCATAAAAAAACTACACCACCAGGTAATACAGAAATATCTTCAAGTGTATATGATAATGAAAATATAGCTAAATGCTTGTATTATGGATATGAAGGTGTAGAACAATGGTCAGGATTTACTTCAAAAGACATGGGAATTGTTATTACATCTTTAGCTTTAGATTATTTTCAAAACAACAACACTCATAATATTGCCAATAGTTTTATAGACTATGTTAATTCAAAAGAGTTACCAAAAAAATATTTGAATTTTTCTAATTCTAATTTAGTAGCATATAAAGAAGGCGATAATCAAAGAACAGAAGAAATTTCTTTAGATGGAGATAGCAAATATTCTATTTCTTTTGAATTACAAAATGGAGTAACATTACACAATGTTACAAAAGGAACTACTGGAACAGGCAATGTAACTATTAACGGAGGAGATAGATTTTATTTTTCAGCACCTTCAAACGGTGGTGTTACAGGTTCTTGGATTTCCTCAAATATTGATAATACATGTTATAAGTACAGTTCTATTGTATGGGTATCAAGCAATAATAACTATCAAAAATTAGTACAAAAAGGAGATTTTATTGTTGATCCAGGAAGAACTATTAATTTATCTATTCAATGGTTATCACTTGGTGGATTAACAATTGAAAAGAAAAACAGTAATGGAGATTTATTAAGTGGAGTTAGTTTTAAAATATGGAATAATGATGGATATTCAACAACACAAACAACAGAAGATGGGAAAATTGTATTGAATGATTTAACTCCAGCAACTTACTATATACAGGAACAATCAACATTAGAAGGATATACATTAGATGATAAAGTTTATGAAGTACAAGTACAAGCAGGAGTTGATGCAAGTAATAATATTAAATCAATAGTAAACAAGGAACAAACAGGAAAAATAAAGTTTAAGAAAGTTAATGAAAATGGAGATGGTCTTGCTAATGTTGAATTTGAACTTTATGCTGATGAAGATATTAAAGATGTATTAGGAAAAACAACTTATTATACTAAAGACCAAAAGATAAGATCTATTACAACAGATTCAAATGGAGTAGGAGAAATTGATGAATTAAAACCGGGAAAATATTATTTAAAAGAATTTGCAACAGTAAATGGCTATTTAAAAGATAATAGTAAGCATAAATTTACTATTGATTGTACTGATGAAAGTGTTGAAGTTATATTTGTTGATGTAGGAGAATTCATTAACTATGAACCTTCAGGAAAAATTACAGTAACAAAAACTAATAAAAATGGAGATTTAGTTCCAAACTCAAAATTTTTAGTTACTGCAGGAGAGGATATAGTTAATAAAGCAGGAACAGTAACTTATTTCCACAAAGGAGATGAAGTAGGAACTATTGAAAATACTTCAAGTGGAACTGGAACACTTGAAAATTTACATCTAGGAAAATATATCGTTACTGAAACTTCAGCAAGTAAAGGATATTTATTAAATAAAGAATCTAAAGAAGTAGAATTAAATTATGCTGATGAAAATACATCAGTTGTTTTTGACTCTACAACTATAATAAATGACGAACCAACTGGCGTACTTGAAGTAAAAAAATCAGATGTATTAACAGGAAATGGAATAAGACCAGATGGTACATATCATCATGGCGATGCGACATTTGCAGGTGCAGAATATACTTTATATGCAAGTGAAAATATAACAAACTATGCTAAAACAGTAACATATTATAATAAAGATGAGGCTATTGCAAAATTTACATTTGATGCAACAGGTACACCTACGGTTAAAATTATAAGAAATGCAGATGGATTAAAACTTACAATAAGTGGAAGCAAATTAAAAGGACTTCCAATGGGTAGTTACAATCTAAAAGAAACTAAACAACCAAAGTCAGGATATTTACCAGACACAACAACATATAATTTTAAAATTGATTATATAGACCAAGATACAAAAGAAATAGAAGTATCACAAGTTGTTAATGAACAAGTAGAAAGAGCAAAATTTGAATTAATAAAAGTTTCAACAGACATGAATCAAGTTGCACCTGTAGTGGATAAAGCACAATTTACGGCAATACTTGAAAAGTATGTAAAATACTATGGCAGTTTTGATGAAGCACTACAACATACTGAAGATTATGCTGAAGATGAATGGTGTACTTTTGAAACAGATTTAGACGGACATGGTATCTCAGATTTTTTAGCTTATGGAAAATATGTTGTTTCAGAAACTTATGTACCAGACTCTGATATAAATAGAGTAGAAGAATTTACAATTACAATAGACCAAAATTCAGATGGAGTGTTAAAAGAAGTAATTGCAAATGATAGTCCATTTACTGCGTATATTAAAATGGTAAAAAAAGATAAGAAAACAGGTAAAATTGTAACATTTTCTAACGCAACATTTGAATTATATAAATATGATAGAGCTACTAGAGAATGGAATTTAGTTCAATGTAAAGTAGGTTCTAAATATTATAGAGAGTGGACAACAGACTCAGAAGGAAGATGTGAAACTGAAACGCAATTAGATGCAGGAACTTACAGATTAGTAGAGAAGAAAATTCCAGAAGGATTCAATGAATTAGAGGAAAACTTGATTTTCTATGTTAATAGTTTAAATGAAACAGTTGAATATGACTTAAACTGGGATGCATGGATTACTGTTGAAGTATTAAATGAACAACCCACAGGTAAATTAGTTGTTGATAAATCAATAGCATTAAGGGAAGATATAGATAAATCAATAATAGATACAAGTGATTTAAGTTCAATTAAATTCAGATTAAAAGCCAATGAAGATATCATTGACTTCGCTGACGGCTCAATTATATACAAAAAAGGACAAAAAATAGGAGAATATAATGTTGATGCAAATGGACACCTAGAAATTCCTAATTTACCAATGGGTAAATATATATTACAAGAAATTAGTTTTTTAGATGGAACTGTAATTAATAGTGAAGTTTATGAAATAAATTTTGAAAAAACTGATAATAAAACTAAAGAATATGTTATAGAAAAAGATATTGAAAATGAAACTACACTATTTGAAATTGATAAGACAGATATAACAGGAGAAAATGAAGTTGTAGGAGCAAAACTACAAGTTATAGATGAAGATGGTAATGTTATAGATGAATGGATTTCAAAGAAAAAACCTCACACAATAGAAGGTTTAGTAGTAGATCATGAATATACTTTAAGAGAAGAATTGGCAGCAGAGGGATATGTAAAAGCAACAGATGTTAAATTTACAGTAGAAAATACTTCAGAAATTCAAAAGGTACAAATGAAAGACGAACAAGTAATCATTAATAAGGTAAATATAGATAAAGAACCTATAAAAGGAGCAAAACTACAAGTTGTTGATGAAGAAGGAAATGTTGTTGATAGTTGGACAACAGATGGAAATGTTCATTATGTTTCAAATTTAAAAGAAGGTA
>CANQEK010000074.1 GCA_947594985.1 uncultured Clostridia bacterium | reverse complement strand
GAGCAACTGACTTGTAATCAGTAGGTCGTCAGTTCAAGTCTGACTAGCGGCTCCACAGAAAAAGCTGGATTTCAATAATAATCCAGTTTTTTTCTTTTTTTAAAATTTTATTCTATATTTTCTATTTTTTTATTATTTTTCTATACAATTTTACTAACTAAATTTTCTAGTCGAATATTTGTTTTATAAATAAAATTTGTTATAGTCTTGTAAAAATATAGAACATATGCTATATTCTTGATATATAATAAGAAAGTATTTTGTTACATAAAGTATTGATATTCAAAAAATTTAAAGAATTTGAAATTGAAGATAATGTATGGGATAATGTTTTATAAAAGATTTAAAATATTAGTTAATATTAAAAAAAATAAGGAAAATTAACTAATATTGACATAAATTTCACTTGATTTTATAATAATACTGTATAAAAAATTTGGAGATAAGAGATGGAAAAAGAAAAAATTATTGAGCCAGAAATTGCATTTAACAAATTTTTAAAATGGTTTGATTCAAATAAGAGAATGGCTTTTTTAGTAACGTTATTTTTTGGAATAATAACTCATATAACAATGATAACAGAAACGATAATGAGTCAAGATGGGTTATGGAATTCAATGGAATATTTTAGACCAGGAGAATGGGAAAATTCATTAGGGAGATGGGGAATCCAGATTGTTCAAAGGTTAAATCAATTTATTGCAATACCTACTATTTCAACAATTTCATGTATTGTAATTATGGCTGTAACTGCTGTAATATTAGTAGACATTTTTGATTTTAAAAGTAAAATTTCAATCATATTTACATCTATTGCATTAGTGTTAACGCCAACTCTTACAGCTACTTTGTTATATGTATATACATCATTTGCATATTGCTTTAGTTTCTTCATATCAGCATTAGTAATTTGGTTTATAAATAAATTTAAATATAAAAAGCTAGGTATTATATTTGCAATAATAAGTTTAATGTTTTCACTAAGTATTTATCAGAGTTATATAGGAGTAACAATAGGCCTTTGTTTAATGATTTCTGTAGTAGATCTTATAAGAAATGAAAAAAACATAAAAGAAATATTATTAAATATATTAAAAACAGCAATAGTTGCTTTGTTAGGTGGAATTTTATATTATATAGTTACTAAAATAATATTGTTATTATCAAATAGTGAAATAAATATATATAAAAATGTAAATCAAATTTCAATATGGACAATAATATTAAATTTAAAAAATACATTAATGCAAACTTATAAAGATTTTTTTGCTTTTTTCTTTAAAAATGAAATTGTATATAATACTAATTATAGAAGAGAATTACTATATGCAGTTTTCTATATATGTTTTATTATATCAATGATAATCTCTTTAATTTCAATTAAAACTGATAAAAAAAATAAATTAATAAAAGTATTATTGATAGTATTAATTCTATTAGTATTACCAATAGGATTAAATATAATAGATATAATTGCAATAGGAAATGAAATGTATGCGCTTACTGCTACACAAATGATTCTAATGATTCCATTCACATTTGCAATCTTTGAGAATGTTAGTAAATTATCTATATTAAAATGGATTTTTATTTTAGTAAATTGTGTTATATTATTAACATATTACATAGCAGATAATACTTCATATGCTGCATTAAAATTAACCTATAACCAAGCATATTCTACAACAATGAGAATTATGGATAGAATAGAAAATATATCAGGTTATTCTCCAGATTATCCAATATTATTAGGAGGAATAGTTGGAAATGATAATTATCCTAGAACATCTACATTATATAAGTATACAATTGGATCAGTTGTAAATAATACAGCTTTTCATGGTTCATATGGAGGAGCTATAGGGACATGGACGAAATTTATAAAGATATTTTATGGTTTGGATATTAAAGTATGCTCACCAGATGAATATTATTCTATTGTTAATGGAGATATTTATAAAAAAGAAATGGAAGTATTTCCAGCTGAATCTTCAATAAAAATTATAGGTGGAATAATAGTAGTTAAATTAAGTAATGAACCATTTATGCCATTTTAAAATTGAAAGGAATAAGTAAAATGAGTAAAGTAATTATAGTAACAGGAGCAAGTAGAGGAATTGGAAAAAATATAGCTTACAATCTAGCAGTAAATGGTTATAGTGTTATAGCAAATTATAATAATTCTGAGCAAGATGCAATAAAATTAAAAGAAGAATTGGAAAAACTAGGAATACAAATAGATATTTTTAAAGCAAATGTTTCTAAAAAAGATGATGTTATTAAATTAATAAATTTTGCTATAGAAAAATATAATAAAATTGATGTTTTAATAAATAATGCTGGAATAGCACAAGAAAAATTATTTACAGAAATAACAGATGAAGATTTTGATATTATGATAAAAAATAATCTTTATTCAGTTTTCTATACTACAAGAGAAACTGTAAAATATATGTTAAAACAACATAAAGGATGTATTATAAATATATCATCAATATATGGTTTGACAGGAGGGTCTTGTGAAGTTCATTATTCTATGGCAAAAGCAGGAATTGATGGAATGACAAAAGCACTTGCAAAAGAACTAGGACCTTCAAATATTAGAATAAATTCAATAGCACCTGGTGCTATTGATACAGATATGAATAGTAGTTTAACAGAACAAGAATGGAAAGAAATAATAAATGAAACACCATTAAAAAGAAAAGGAAATCCAATAGATATAACAAGATGTGTAAAATGGCTTATTGAAGACGAGTTTACAACTGGACAAATTATTTCTCCAAATGGTGGGTATGTAATAATTTAATTATTGCTTTTTAATTTTTTCTTATAGTTACCAGTAATTAATTTTGGTATATATATTAATATTTTATAAATTGCAAGTTTTAATTTTTTTGTTAATATGTATGATTTTCTAAGTCTATGTATTGATTTTTCAGATGGATCAATTAAAGCTAGAGATGTTTCCGGGTGTTCAATTTTAAATACATAATTATTACCTTCATTATTATCCCATTCATCTTTTTCATTTTTTATGCAAAAATTTAAAGTTTCAGCATCTATTAAATCAATTTCAACTTGAAAACCAAGATCTGTTTTTACCATTTCAATTTCTACTAAATTTGTCCAATCATTTCCAAAACCATAATGAATAAAAACATTTTTAGAATTATCTTGAAAAAATTTCCCTGTATAAGAAATTTTTATAGTACTATATGCAGTTAATCTATCTGTATTAAAAAATAAATTTTTAACTAATTCCATAAAATGCTCCTCTTAAGTATAATCAAACATATTATAGTATTAATTTCAAATTTCTTCAAGGTTGTTTAATTATATTACAGAAAATATATATTTTTGTAATATGTTTGTAAATTATATTTATTATATATATACTTTTCCAATAATTTGGAAAGAATCCTTGGAGGTTATTGTTATATCTTTAAAGTTTTTATTGTCAGCTCTTAAAATAAATTTATCTTTTTTATAAAGTAATCTACGAATTAAAAATTCATTATTTAAATTGAAAAATCCAATAGCTTTATTTTCAACAATTCCATTTATTTCGATATATGCATAGGAATTTTCTTTTATTATAGGTTCCATAGATTTATCGGGTACTTTATATGCAAAAGAAGCATTTGAATAATTTGATGGACAAGTTACATAATCTTCTATTTTAGAAATAGCAGGTATTTTATTATATGATATGTAATTTATATACCCATATTTAATTTGTTCATCTGAAAGAGTTTTATCGTATGTATATAATAATTGTTGATATGGTATATTTAAAGCTGAACATATAGTTTTTAATGCTTTATGACTAGGTTTTCTCTCTCCTTTTTCGATATGTGTTAAATGGCCTATATTAATTTCTGTTTGAGAAGATAATTGTGTTTTTGTAAGACCTCTTTCTTTACGAATTTTTGAAATTATGTTTCCAAGCATTTATATCAGAACCTTTCTATTTTATATAGCTGTATAATCAATTTTTATAATAGTTGTAAAATTGATAAAATATATGATAATTAAACATGAATTTTAAGTTTTAATATTCTACTGAAATAAACTTTAATTAGTAGAAAATTGATTTTGTAGATAATACTTTAGAATTTTTATTATTTTAATTAAATAAATTAATTTATTCAGTATATATAGTTTTTAAGAACATATTTATTATATATATAAATTTTTTTATTGTCTATAGTAAAATTATTGCACAAAAAATTAACATATGATAATATAAAAATAATATTTATATTTAGGAAGGAAGTTTTGGTAATGTCTGCTTCTAAAAAGAAAAAATCAAATAGAAACAAAAAGAAATCAAGAAAAAATTTAAATAAAAATGTAAATAATAAAGTGAATTTGAAAAATGAAAATAATAGCGATAAACAGTTAATTGTAAACGAAAATATTGAAAATAATAATACCAAAACAGATGAAGAAAAAAAGAATTTTGATGATAAGAAAAATCAAAATGATGAAATAGATGTAAAAGAGAAGAAAAAAAATGAAATAAGTGAGCAAAAAAATGAAGATAGTAAGACTGAAAATATAGAAAATAAAAAAGATCAAAAAAATATTATAGAAAATAGTAAAGCAGAAGATAAAGAAAAAGAGAATATACCTCCAAAAAAAATTTTTTTAGGAAATTTAAGAAAAAAATTATATATTTTTGCGTGTTTTGTAGTGATTATATTAATAATAATGGTGTTTTCTACTTGTTTTGCAATAATAAACATTAATAGTAACACAATAGCTAAAGGTGTTTCAATCAAGAATATAGATGTTTCAGGATTAACAATACAAGAGGCAAATAATAAAATTAATGAAGCAATGAAACTTGAATTAATTCCTGAAATTTCTTTAAAATATAGTGATTCATATGAAATAACTTTAAAACCAGAACAAATAGATTTTCAATATAAAGTAGGAGATATTGTAAATAAAGCATATAATATTGGGAGAGAAGGGAATATTATTGTAAATAATTACTCTTTAATACTTACATCATTTTTAGGAAAGAATCTTGAAATTAGTTATGCTTATAATGAAGAATTGCTGAATAAATTTGTAGATGACATAAATTCTAAGATTCCTGGTATTGTTATACAACCTACATATTATATAGAAGATAATAAAATGATAGTTACAAAAGGAACAGATGGAATAGGAGTAAAAAAAGATCAATTAAAAAATGAAATTTTAGAAAAGATAATTAGTAGAACTGTAGATGAAGTAAAAAAGGAAAATTATATTCAAGTGATAGAGATACCTACGGAGAATGTAAAGGCCGATAAGATAGATATGTTTAAAATATATTCGGAGATTCATACAGAACCTAAGGACGCATATTTTGAAACAGAACCATACAAAATTTATCCAGATGTTGATGGTGTTGATTTAGAAATATCAGTTGAAGATGCTCAAAATTTAGTTAATGCAGAAGATAAGGAAGAATATAGTTTTGATTTAAAAATTACAAAAGCTCAAAAAACTATTAATGATTTAGGCGCAGAAGCATTTCCTTATTTAATATCATCATTTTCTACTAATTATGTAGCAAGTAATGTAAATAGAAGTACGAATTTAAAAATTGCAGCGCAAAAAATTAATGGAAAAGTTTTGTTGCCTGGTGAAGAATTTTCTTTTAATCAAGTTGTAGGAAAAAGAACAGTAGAAGAGGGGTATAAGGATGCTCAAATATATGCGGATGGAGGAGTTGTGGATGGTTTAGCAGGAGGAATTTGTCAGATATCTTCAACGTTATATAATGCTGTATTATTAGCAAATCTACAGATTACAGAAAGAAGAAATCATTCTTATACAACATCATATTTGGAAGCAGGGAAAGATGCTACTGTTGTTTGGGGCACTATAGATTTTAAATTTATTAATTCTAGATCATATCCTATAAAGATAGAATCATCTGTTGAAGGAGGAGTTGCTACATTTAAAATACATGGAATTAAAGAAGAAACAGAGTATGAAGTTAAAATATTACCAGTAAAAACTCAATCAATACCATATACTACTTCATATATACAAGATCCAACATTAGCACCTGGACAACAAGTTGTTTCTCAAGCAGGTCATCCAGGATATAAAGTTACTACTTATAAAGAGTTATTATTAAATGGAAGTGTAGTTTCTAAAGAAGTAATAACAAATGATACTTATAGTCCCATGAGGACAATAATTAGAATTGGACCAGTGGTACCAGTTGTTGGTCCAACCGTTCCATAAAAAAAGGTTTTAAGTTAAATAGAATTTAACTTAAAACCTTTTTTATTTATAAAATAATAAAAAATATTTGAGTAAATTTTATTCCATATTTTCTACCTTATTATCAGTTTGATTTTTATCAAATACTAAATTCTCATAAAATGTTACTAATGATAGGTATATGTATGGTGATAGCATGATAGAACATATTAATACTATTATGGTTGGATTTATGAAATAAGATGATATTACTCCAATTAAAGAAATTAATAAGTACCAACCTATAAAAGATATCATTAGTAATAAGTAATTTAATCTGTTTCCTTTCATTAATTCTTCACTTTTTTCAACAATTTGTTTGCTAGTATAGTTTTGATTATCATATAGTATATAATAAGATAATGAATATAATAATGATTTTGCTATTAAATAAACTAATGAAATTATTAATAATATTAAAGGTATAATAAAAGTTATTATTTGGCTTAAAGTTGAATTGAATAATTCTGAATTGAAACTTATCATAAGTATACAAAAATTAAATCCAAGAAATGTAATTAGTATAAGCAAAAGTGGCAAAAATAATTTTAAAAGCATTCTTCCAAATATTTTCCATACTTTTGAGAAATCATTTAAACCAAGTGTAACAAAATCGAATAAAGATACATTTTCTTGACGAGAAATCTTTATCATACAAGCTACAAAACCATAAGAAAGAGGTAGTGAAATTATTGAAATTAATATTAAATAACAAAGTTGTAAAAAGTTATTCGTGATTGTATTACTTATTAAATCTAGTAGTAGAGTAATGATTATATAAAGTAATGTTATAAAAACAGCTTTTATGTAATTTCCTGTTAATTTTATTTTTGATTCTTTTTTTATTTCTGATATTATCATTTTTATATTTTGTTAGTTTCAGTACTAACAAATCTCCTTTCTTTAAAATTATAATATAAAAGTATAATTTTAATACTAATACATCAATGTAATTATATATTTTTAATGATAAATATTCAAGAGTTTTATTTTTTTGTATAATGTATAAGTGTCAATGATGTGAAACATAAAAAATAATTTAAATCATATAATTAACTTTATTGTAAGTATCCAATCA
>CANQEK010000073.1 GCA_947594985.1 uncultured Clostridia bacterium | reverse complement strand
TTTGCAAAATCTGGAGTCCCCATAAAAAGAATTTTCATTAATTAAACTTTTCCTTTCTTTTCTTCATTACTATTATTAGTAGTTACAACTTCTAATGTTCCTTCTTTTACTTTATCTGTAAAAAGAACCCCATTTAAATGATCTATTTCATGGCATAAAGCCTGTGCAAGTAAATCTTTTGCTTTTAATCTAACTTTTTTTCCATCTATATTTAGTGCTTCCACTACCACTTCCTTAGGTCTTTCTACTTTTCCGAATTTGTTTGGAAAACTTAAACATCCTTCATCTACTTCTTGAGTTCCTTTTTGTTTAACTATAACAGGATTAATTAGTGTAAATTGCATTCCTTCTTCATATAAATCAATAACAATTATTCTTTTTAAAACTCCAACTTGAGGTCCAGCAAGTCCAAGGCCATCCCATTTATGCATTGTTTCCATCATATCGTTAGCCAATTCTTTTATTTTATCATCTATAACCTCAATTTCTCTTGATTTTTTTCTTAATATTTCCTCGCCTTCATATCTTAAATTTCTAATAGCCATTTTTACCCCTTTAAATTATAAAATTTATTTAATTCATAGTATTTGGATTAATATCTACAACTATAGAAGTATCTTTACATTTTTTTATTTTTTCATCTTCTAATCCATAATTTATTATATCCAAAATTTTGCTAGTAAGTTTACATTTCAAAACTATTCTCCATCTATATTTATTTTTTATTTTATCAATTGGTGACGGAACAGGTTTATAAATAATAATATCATCTTTTTTCACTTTATTTATTCTTTTAAAAATTAAGTGTGACAAATCTTGTATTTCGTTTAAATTTTTTCCAGAAAATCTAATTAGTATTATATCGCAAAATGGTGGATAATTCAATAATTTTCTTAGCTCAATTTCTTGACTATAAAATAAATTATAATCTTGCTTTTGGCTATCAATTATTGCATAATGATCTGGATTATATGTTTGTATTATAACATCACCTTTTTCTTCTCTTCCAGAACGTCCTGCTACTTGAACTAAAGTTTGAAAAGTTTTCTCAACAGCTCTATAATCCTCAATATATAAACTGCTATCAGCTGCAATTACACCAACTAAAGTTACGTTTGGAAAATGGTGACCTTTTACAATCATTTGTGTTCCAATTAAAATATTAATATTTTCATTTTTAAATTTATTTAAAATTTCCTCATGAGAATTTTTTCTTGTAACAGTATCAATATCCATTCTAATTGTAGAAGCTTCAGAATATAACTTTTGAATTTCATCTTCAAGTTTTTGAGTTCCTGTACCAAAATATTTTATTTTTTTACTTTTACACTCAGGACATTCACTTATAATTCCACATTCAAACCCACAATAGTGACATTTTAATTTATTCTGAACCATATGATATGTCAAACTTATATTACAATTTTTACATTTAGCAACATATCCACATTCTCTACACATTATAAATGTAGAATACCCTCTTCTATTTAAAAATAATATTGTTTGTTTTTTATTTTTTATATTTTCTTCTATTTTTTCTCGTAATTTTAGACTTATCATTGATCTATTTCCAATAGAAAGTTCATTTCTCATATCAACTATTTCAACATTTGGTAAATTACTATTATTCGCTCTTTTTGTTAAAGTAAATAAATTAATATCTCCTTTTTTAGCATGATACATAGTAACAATTTCAGGAGTAGCACTTCCTAAAACTAGTGGACAATTATTTTTTTCAGCAATATATTTAGCTAAATCTTTTGCATTATATCTAGGAGTTGTATCAGATTTATAAGATATATCATGTTCTTCGTCTATTATTATAATTCCTAATTTTTTTACTGGTGCAAATATAGCTGATCTTGCTCCAATTACAATTTTAGCATCTCCTTTTGATATTTTTTGCCATTCATCATATCTTTCACCAATAGATAATTTACTATGCAAAACAGCTACATTATCTCCAAACCTAGCTAAAAATCTATCAACCATTTGAGGAGTTAAAGAAATTTCTGGTACCAAAACAATTGAATCTTTGCCTTTTTCTAAAACTTTTTGAATTAATTGAAGATATATCTCTGTTTTACCAGAACCTGTAATTCCATAAATTAAATTTTTTGAATATTCATTATTTTCTATTGAAAAACTAATACTTTCAAAACATTTTCTCTGTTCTTCATTTAAAATTTTAGGTAAATCTTTTTCTATATTTTTATGAACAAATGGATTTCTCTCTATTTGTTTTTCAATAATTTCTACATGACCATTTTTAACTAAAGTTTTAATTATACTGTTACTTGTTTCTGTTAATAATTCTAAATCTGGAACATATATTCCATCATTTTGTTCTAAAAATCTTAAAACTTTAATATGCTTCTCACTTTTTATTTTTCCTTCTTGAATTAATAATTCTATTTCATCAATATCTCTTTTTAAAAAAGCAAAATTTCCTGTTTTTTCTTTAATTCTTGTAGAAAGTTCTTTTCCACCAGTTCCCGGAGGAAGCATTAATCTTATACAATCTGATATATTACAAAAATATTTTCTTGCCATAAGTTTTGCTAAAATAATATTATCTTCTGTTAAACTTTCTTCTTGTTCTATTTTCACAATCTCTTTGTTAGCAAACTCAGAACTATTTTTTATATTAATAACAAAACCATCTTCTAATTTCATACTTTTTCCAAAAGGTACAAAAACTCTAGCTCCAACTTTAATGGTATTTTCCATATTTTTTGGAACTATATAATCAAATGTTTTATTTAGTGCTTTAGCATTACTATTAATTATTATTTCTGCAAACATTCTATCTCTTTCTATTGTTAATATTTGTAAAACATATTTTTATATTCTTATAATATTAAATGTAAATTTAATAATTCATATAAAATTTATACATGAATTATATCACAATAAATATATTTTTTCTATACATTAAAAATATCTTCATAAATCAAAAAACAAAGCAAACAAAATTTAATTTGAAAAGTTTTCACTTCTTTTAATATAATAAAAATGCTGACAATTGTTTTGACAGCATTAAAAAATAAAAGATTATAAAATAATTTTACTCTAATTCACTTTCTTTTTTGATTATTTGTTCGATAATACTTACTGTTTTTTCCAAATTATCATTTTTTATAACGTAATCATATAAATCAATTTTTGATTCTTCATAATCAAATCTATTCAATCTTAATATTATTTCTTGTTCAGAAGGTTTGTCTTCTCTATTTTCAAGTCTTCTCCTTAATTCTTCTTTTGATACTCTTAAGAAAATTGTTACTATTTTTATATTTTTAAGAACCTTCTTTAATATTTCTGTACCATTTACATCTATATCTTTTATAATTATTCCAGATTTTGCAGCATCATTTAATATTTTTCTAGAAGTACCATAATAATGATTATGATGTATATCATATTCATAAACTTCATTATTTTTAATTTTTTCTTCAAACTCTTCCTTTGTCAAAAATATATAAGTTTTTCCTGGAATATCTCCTTCTCTTTGTGGTCGTGATGTAAAAGAAGGAATAGATTTAACATTATCCATTCTTTTTATTATTTCTTTTTTTATTGTATCTTTTCCTGCACCTGCTACACCTGATAATATAACTAACATATTTATACCTCTTTCTTTGTTACTTTACCTTCTGCTATTTCCTTTGCAGCTAAAGTAACTACTGATCTATCTTTTGCTTTTACTCTTACTGGATCTCCATTTGCAATTTGTCTAGCTCTTTTAGCTGTCATTATTACTAATGAATATCTGTTATCTCCTACCTTTTCTAATAACTCTATACAGTTGGTTTTACTATCATTTTAATCCTCCTTAATTATTATTTATTCTCATCATCATTATCTAGTCCATTATCAACTCTTCCTGCTATAGTTTCTGGTTGAACAGCTGACAATATAATATGTCCTGAATCCATTATTATTACAGATCTTGTTCTTCTTCCATAAGTAGCATCAATAGCTGTTTTAGCATCTTTAGCTTCTTGAACTAACCTTTTAATAGGAGCTGAATCTGGACTTACAATTGATACAATTCTTTCAGCCGAAACTATATTTCCAAAACCAATATTAATTAATTGCATAATTTACCTACTTTCTTTCAAAATTTAGATTTTATATAAAATCTATAAAAATTATTCAATATTTTGAATTTGTTCTCTTATATTTTCAACTTCTGTTTTTATTTCAATAACTCTATTAGTTATATCTAAACAATTAGCTTTAGAGCCTATTGTATTAACCTCTCTATTAATTTCTTGAATCAAAAAATCAATTTTCTTTCCAATCGGAGAACTTTGCTTAATTAACTCTAAAAATTGTAATAAATGACTATTTAATCTAGTTAATTCTTCTTCTATTGAAGATTTATCAGAATAAATAACTATTTCTTGCATCAATCTATTTTCATCAACAGTTTCAGGCGCTAATAATTCATTTACCCTCAATTTTAATTTTTCAATATAATCTTTTACAAGATTACTTGAAAATTTAGTAATTTCTTTAACTTTTTCTTGTATTAAAATAATTCTTTTTTCAATATCTTCTATAAGTCTAGTTCCTTCTATTTCTCTCATTTCAACAAACTTATTTAATGCTTCATCAACAGCTATCATCATTTCTTTAGAAATTAATTCTTCATCACCATCATCTGCTAATTTTAAAATTTCAGGAAATTTCGCTATATCTATAACATTTACATTATAATTTAGTCCTGTTTCGTTTGCTAAAACTTGTAATTCTGATATATATTCTTTTGCCAATTCTCTATTTATTTTTATATTTGTTCCTTTATTACTATAGTTTTCAAAAGTAATAAATACATCTATTTTTCCTCTAGAAATATAATTTGAAATTTTCTTTCTTATTTTATCTTCTTCGCAATTTAAAAATCTTGGTAATCTAACATTTATATCACTATATTTATGATTTACTGATTTTATTTCAACTACATATGTTCTACCTTCATTCTCATATTTTCCACGGCCAAAGCCTGTCATACTTCTTATCAAATTATTTTACCTCTTTCTTTTCTCTAACTTCTTTTTTCTTCTTATACTTTGACTTTTCAAAATTTCATTTCTAATTTTTTCTTCTTCAACTGTTTTTTCTCTATAAGTTTTTCTACTATCTTCATCTATATAACTTTCATTTTCGGTATCTCTTACTATTTCCCTTACATCACTTAAATTATTTTGATATTGAAATTGCTTTTGTTTAAATATAAATATAGATTTAATTGTATAATATATAATAAGTATTCCAGGTAAAATCATAACTGCATTTCTTAATTCATTTGTAGTATGTAAATAAATATAAGGAATATACAAAGATAAAATACCACATAACAATAATTCTATAGAAATAAACATATATTTTACACTATTTTTTCTATATGATATTTCAAAACCAATTACAGTTAATATTATAATTCCTAAAGCATAATATTTCATATATTCTCCAAATTTAACTGCATTCACTTTATTATAAGTAATATTTATAGCACAAAGGTAAGACATTACAATTAGCGCAGCTATCCAATTTTGAAATATATTTACATTTATACTATGTTTTACATTTTTAGGTAATTTTCTTTTTTTCTCAATTTCCAACTGCATTAATTTTGCTTTTTCCAAATATAATTCCTCCATGATTAATTTTATATTAATAATTATTTTAAATTAAATTCTTATATCTCATACATCTTATTAAATAAATTAGTATATATTATAAGTCTTATTATATAAATTAGTATATTTTACAAATCTCATTAAATAATTATTTAATTTTATATTAGTAATATTCATTATATATTTGTTAGAATTGTATATAAAATTTTAGTTTTCTAATTCATACATAATTATTGAAGAAACTTGAAGTGCAACAGTTTCAGTTCTTAAAATTCTATTTCCTAAACTTATTATTTTCGCTCCTGAATTTTTTAAAATATTTACTTCATCAACATCAATTCCACCTTCTGGACCAATTACAACAGCAATTTTATATTTATTCAATTTTTTATTTTTTAAATTTATTAATTCATTTTTTATATAATTTTCTTTTTCATTTTCATATGCAACTAATACAATATCATAATCTTTAAATACATTACACATTTGTTTAAGATTTTCTATTTTTCTTACAGGAGGAATTATATTTCTCCCACTTTGTTTAGCTGCAACTTCTGCAATTTTATTCCATCTTTCATTTTTTTTATTTTCATCTTTTTCAGAAATTTTAACAATACATCTTTTAAAATTAACTGGTATAAATTCAGATACTCCTAGCTCAGTTCCTTTTTGTATAATTAATTCCATTTTATCAGATTTTGGCAATCCTTGAAAAATATGTAATTCTACATTACCCTCTACATTATTTTGAAAACTTTTTAGTATTTTACAATCTATCTTTTGAGGAGTAATATTAATTATTTCACAAATATAATTTAAAGAATTATCACTATCACAGATAGTTATATTTTCACCAACATTAGCTCTTAAAACATTTTTAATGTGATTTACATCTTCTCCAATTATATATATTTGATTATCATTTATTTGATTTGAATTTACAAAAAATTTTCCCAATTGTTATTTCTCCTAATACCTGATTTTTATATTATAACATAGTTTTAAAAAGAAATAAAGATACATTAAAAATTTTTTGAATAAAATATTGCAAATTTTAAAATAATAATATATAATAATTTTGTTCTAAAAATAAAAACTTAAAAATATTCCTCTTTAGCTCAGTTGGTAGAGCGCTCGGCTGTTAACCGATAGGTCGTTGGTTCGAGTCCAACAAGAGGAGCCAAAAAGAAGCTATTTTCAAAATAGTTTCTTTTTTATTTATATATACAAATTAATTGGGACTCGAAAAGGAGGATTAGAAAATAGTCCGGTGGACTATTTTCCCGACGCGGCTTGCCGAGTCCAACAAGAGGAGCCAGAAAAAGTTTCTATTCGAACTTTATTAAAATAGCAACATACGAAGCAATGCTTTGTAAAAATATTTTTATATGGAGGTATGCAAATTGAAACTTGCAAACAATCTTATTTCTAAGGCAATTTTTACGAAGCTGGAAGAACATGGAATCCATACACATTATGTTGGACCTGGTTCAAACAAAGAATTTCACTGGATTATGATTTATAACAAAGACAAAGTCCTAAAATATAATAAATTACTTTAAATATTTTATATCTGTGTTATTTAAAATTTGCATTTGTGATATTGCAATTTTATTTAATTTTTCAAGTCTTTCAGATTGTTTTAATCCTTCATTTATAAAAACAGAATTTAAGCTTTCTAAATTTGCTAAACATATTAATTCATTTATTGTTGCATAATCTCTTATATTACCTTCTAAATTAGAATTTTTTATACGCCACTCTTTTGCAGTCATTCCAAACAAAGCCATATTTAAAACATCAGCTTCTTCTGAATAAACAAAATTAATT
>CANQEK010000072.1 GCA_947594985.1 uncultured Clostridia bacterium | reverse complement strand
AGAAACAAATAAATTAAATGCTCTACCATAATTTTCCTCCTTGAATCTTTTATTGTTGATAAAATTATCTATGTAATACCAAAAAGTCAGAGGAAATTCCTCTCACTAATTAGTGACACATGGAAAACGACAACATAGAACATTGTCTATATCATTTTCTATTATTATAACATAAATTTATATAACATGCAAGTTTTTACCGTTTATAATTCATACATACTATCTCTTAAATTTCTTTTTGTGTTACTAATTTCTTTTAATTCTTTATATTGTAACCTTTTCTGTCACATTTAATTGTTTTGTATCTTCTAACACTTCTCTTTTAAATGCTTCTCCTGGTTTTTCTTCTCCTTCTATACCACCACCAGGTAGTTTATATTCATTTTTGTTACTCTTATTAAATACTGCAATTTAACACTTGAAATATCTAACTTTGATTCATATCTACAAACCAATACAACTTATCCCTGTTGTGTTTACCATAGACACTCTCTCAAATTTCTTAGTATTTCAAACACTTTGCTTAATTTTCTAAAACTAAAATTATGTGTTTCCACTTACCACTTAAGCAATTACTTTAACTCTCACACCCAAATTTTGATGTTTTTCTTTGCTATATTTTCCTTTTTGTTCAAAACTTATAATCTCTGAAACCATCTTAAAATCAAGTATTACTTGTTCTTTTTAAATTGTAGAACCGCTACGCACTCTACATGATGCGTATATGGAAACATATCACAAATTGAAATATCTTCAAATTGATACATTTCTTCTAAAATTTTCAAATCTCTTGCAAGAGTAGCAGGATTACAACTCACATAAATAATTCTTTTAGGTTTAATTTGTAAAATTGTATCTAAAGCATTTTTATCACATCCCTTTCTAGGAGGATCCAAAAAAACAACATCTGCAAATACTTTCTTATCATTAATTAATTTTGGTAAAATAGTTTCAACATCACCAACAAAAAATTCTGCATTTTGAATTTCATTTAATTTGGCATTTATTTTTGCATCTTCAATTGCTTGTAAAACAGTTTCAATTCCATATAATTTTTTTATATGTTTAGATGCAAAAATTCCAATTGTTCCTATACCACAATATAAATCAAAAACAGTATCATTTTCTGAAAGTTTTGCATATTCAATAGCTTTATCATATAATTTTTCAGTTTGAATAGGATTTACTTGGTAAAAAGACATTGGAGAAATTTTAAATTTAAAATTGCCTAAATAATCATATATATACCCATCTCCATAAAGTATTTCTATTTTATTTCCAAGAATAACATTTGTATTTTTACTATTTATATTTTTAACAATAGTTTTTATTTGTGAATATTTAGAAGTAATATAATCTACTAATTCATTTTCCTTTAAAATTTTCTCTGTATTTGTAACTAAATTTACCATTACTTCATTTGTTTTTTTACCAATTCTAATTACTATATGTCTTATGCTCCCTTTTAAAGATTCTTCATCATATACTTCTATTCCATTTTCTACAATAAAATCAAATATATCATTAGCAATTTTTTGACTTAATTTGTCTTGTATATGACATTCTTTAGTAGAAATTATTGAATGTGTTCTTTCAGCAAAAACTCCCATTACAGGCTTTTTATTTTTATCCAACCCTACTGGATATTGTAGTTTATTTCTATAATTATATGGATTTTCCATTTTTATAACATTTGAAATCTTTATTTGTCTTCCTAAAGCTTTTCTTAATGTACTTTCAACCGCATTCTTTTTTATTTCTAAAGTATAATCATAGTTTATATGTCTAAGATTACATCCTCCACATTTGAAAAAAGTTTCACAATCATTTTCATTTCTATATATTGACTTTTCTATAATCTCAATAACTTTTCCATATGCTAAATTTGATGTAACTTTCAATATTTTAGCTTTTATTTTTTCGCCTTTTATTGAATTTGGAATAAAAATAGTAAAACCTTCTAATTTAGCAATTCCTTCCCCTTGAAATCCATTATCTATTATATCTAAAATATACTCTTCATTTTTTTTCAACTAAATACCTACTTTCTTAACTTTTTTTAGAAATATTTTTATATAAACTATAAATAAATTATAACTCTCTTGATCTACCTCGACCAGTTCGTAATCTTTCCTCTTTTTTCTTATCTTTTTCCTTTTCTTTCTCTCCACCATTTCTTTTTCGTTCTTCTCTTGCTTGTATTAATTCTTCTTCTTTTCTTATTTTTTCTTTACGCACATATGCCTTTTGAATTGCAATTATTCTATTTATAGTTTCCATATCACATCTAATTCTCTCTTCAAAACTTTGATTTTGCTTTTCAAGCTGTTTTTTCTTTTTCTTCTTCAATCTATCAAGTTTTTCTCTATCTAAAACACCAATTGCATCTAATTCATTTTCTAATTCTTCTAATTCTTCAATACTTTTAATTTCTTTAACTTTTTTCTTTATTTTTTGCAAATATTTTATTTCATCACTATTTTTATTCAATTTCATGTTATCCAATAATTTTTTTATCAATGAATCATCTTTTCTATTTTTCATTTTATACTCCTTAAAAGTACTAATTTATATATTTTTCTATATATTTTCATTTTCTTCTACCAACTCAAAAGCTATTCTTTTAAGTTGTTTATTAGCTTCTAAAACTCTAATTTTTACTTTATCACCTATTTTAAATGTTCTTTTTGTTTTTTCACCAATTAACATCTTTCTATTTTCATCATAAATAAAATATTCATTGCCCATATTTTCAAATTTTATTAAACCTTCCACAGTACTTTCAAGTTCAACAAAAATTCCAAAAGAAGTAACAGATGATATTATTCCAATATATTCTTCTCCTATTTTATCTTGCATAAACTCAGCTTTTTTTATTTCTTCTGCTTCTCTTTCAGCTTTAGTAGCAATCTTTTCTGTTTCAGATGAAATTTGAGCATATTTTTTTGCTTTATTTTCAAGTTCTTCAATTCTTTCTTGACTAATATTAAAATTATTTCTCAAATATTCAGAAATAACTCTATGAATAAATAAATCTGGATACCTTCTTATAGGAGATGTAAAATGACAATAATATTTACTTGCTATTCCAAAATGACCTTTATTTTCACTTTCATATTTTGCAAGTTTTAAATTTCTTAGAATCAACGTAGATATTACTTTCTCATATTCTGTATTTTTAAGTTTTTCTAAAACATCTGAAAAAGCCTTGGGATATATGTTTTCTCTTGTAATTTTAATTTTTTCTCCAATATTAAATAAAAATTTATTAGTTTCTTGAATTTTATCATACTCAGGCACTTCATGTACTCTATAAATGAATGGAGCTTCAAGCCAGTAAAATTTTTCTGCTATTGTTTCATTTGCTGTTAGCATAAATTGTTCTATTATTTCATTTGCAAATGTCGCTTCATATTTTTTTACTTCAATAGCTTTACCTTCTTCATTTAGTATAATTTTACTTTCTGGTATATCTAAATTTAAATAACCTTGCTTTAATCTTCTATTTTTTAATATAATAGCAAGTTCTTCCATCATTTTAAATTTATCTATATATTTATTATATCTATTTAAAACTTCTTCATCTTGATTATTGATTATTTTATTAACATTTGTATACGTCATTCGTTCTGTTACTCTTATTACGGATTTATATACATCAGAAGATAAAACTTTTCCTTCTTTATTTATTTGCATACTACAAGACAAGGCAAATCTATCTTGTCCAGAATTTAAACTACAAATTCCATTAGATAATTCAAAAGGCAACATAGGTATTACTCTATCAAACATATATACACTAGTACCTCTTTTTATTGCTTCCTTATCTATTTTACTATCTTCTTTTACATAATAACTAACATCAGCTATGTGAACATCTAAACAATAATTTCCTTCATTATTTTTATAAACATTTACAGCATCATCTAAATCTTTTGCATCTTCACCATCTATCGTAAAAATTATATCATCTCTTAAATCTCTTCTATTTTTTATATCATCAATATTAATTTCTTGTGATATTTTAGAAGCTTCAGCTAAAACAAAACTTGGAAATTCATTTGGCAATTCAAATTCTTTTATTACTGAAAGCATATCTATTCCTGCTTGATTAACATTTCCTAATACTTCGATTATTTCTCCTTCTGCATTTTTTTTATCTTTTGGATATTTATTTATTTTAGCAATTACTTTATCATTATTTTTTGCAATTTTACATTTACTTTTCGGAATAAAAATATCCGTTGAAAATTTTTTATCATCTGGTACAACAAATCCGAAATTTTTTGATTTTTGAAATAAACCTACAACTGTATCTTTTTCTCTTTTTATAATTTTAATAATTTTCCCTTCTGCTCTACGACTTTGAGTTTTAGGCTTTTCTATTACTGCTTGTACAATATCTCCATTTAAGGCCTGATTAGATTTATTTAATGAAATAAATAAATCTTCTTCATCTACAATTTCTACAAAACCAAATTTTTTTTCAGTTGCTCTAAATATTCCTTCTTTAATGTTCTTATTTTTTCTCATTCTTCTCCTCTAATATAAAAAAGAGCAGTAATCTAATACTGCTCATAATTTTATTTTTAAATCTAAACAACAGATATAATATTTAATGCAAGTGTTAAAATTGCAAAAATTATCATTAATACTATTGTAGCAAATTTCATTCTACCTTCTGTTGTTTTTCCTTTATTTTTCTCATAAAAATTATTTGCAGAAGCACCAACAATAGTTCCTGAAGCTCCACTTTCACCTTTATTTTGTTTCAATACTAATATAATTAAAGCTACACATACTATTGCATCTATTGCCATTAAAACATATTTTACTATTTCCATCTGTAAAATCCTCCAATTCTCCCACATTTATTAACTATTATAGTTTACCATAAGCATTTATAAAAATCAACAACTTTTTAAAATATTTTATAACCTACATTTACTTTATTAACCAAACGTTTATTAATTTACATATCTTATAAACAGAATTAATAGCAACATATTTTCTTTAAAACCTAATGTCATTAAAAAAATTATTTCCATTTATAGTAAGTTTTATACTATTTCACTTTTATATCATCTTTTACATAAAATTTAATCAAGCTAATTGCACATTATTTTGTAAACTACATATCATATATTATAAAAATAAAAGGAGGTTTTTTTATGCGTAATTGTAATTCATGTTATTCTCAAAATAATAATTGTAATCAAAATAACTGTATGAATAACTCTAATATAAATGATAATTCAAATATTTATGCTACTACTTTTAATGAAAGCAATGCATTTCCTTGTAATTATTTATATGGTCATGCATATACTCCAGTTCAAACTATGAATAAAACTTATACTCCTGAAATAGGACTACAAAATGGCACTATTTTTCCTGAACTTGTAAGTCCTTATTGTCCTGGTCAGTCAATAGATTTTATAAATTATTTAAGAAATGGAGGTCAAAGATATGAGTAATTGTTGTTGTAATAATTATAATAAAGAAACTTTATTAAGAGAAATAATGGCTTTAAATTTTGCAGTTAACGATTTAGTTTTATATTTAGATACTCATCCTAATGATAGCAGAGCCATCCGTTTGCATAATGAATATAGTGATAAAGTAGTTGAACTTACAGCTTTATATCAAGAAAAATTTGGTCCATTAACAGTCAACTTCTCATCTGATACTTGGGATTGGATTGACGAACCATGGCCTTGGGAAAGGGGTGCTTATTAATGTATTATTATGTAAAAAGTTTGCAATATCCTATTAACATTAAATGTAGAAATCCACAATTAGCCAAAAATATTATATCTCAATATGGAGGTCCTGATGGAGAACTTGGTGCTTCACTTAGATATTTATCTCAAAGATTTGGAATGCCAGATCAAAAATCAAAAGCAGTATTAAATGACATTGGAACTGAAGAATGTGTACCATTATGTTGTCAATAGCTAAAGACAGTGATTACAATTTTAGCTATTGACTGTAAAATATTATAAAAAGTTTGTATTATTCATATGTATGCAATACAATTTTTCCTTTATTTTCTTCTGTATAAGATTTATAGTGTTGAATATCTTCTTGTTTCAAATTTTCATATACTAAAATTTCACGTTCATGTGTATAGGAATATTGACCTACTGGATAAGAGTTATTTATTACTTTAATAATTTTATCACTATAAATATAATAATCTATATCTGCACCATCTATATATGACTTGTGATCCTCAATTTTTTCTATATAATTATCTGGTATAGAAAAGCTCTTTTTATTATTTATAATAAAAATTCCTATTGCAATACATATTACAAGTACAATTATTGTTATAAAAAAGCATATTTTTTTCAATGTTATTTCCTCCTAATCAATTATATTGTAAATCATATCATAACTCATATTAAAATTAAATAATTTTTAAGTATAATGTTAATTAGAATTTTTGTATTTTAGGATATATGTTTAATTTTAAATTAGTTGGATCAGAATTTTTTCTGATGGATTTTTCGGTTTTTAAATAGGTAACTTTAGAAATAATGCTTTTTAATAAAACATTTTTATCTTCAGCTGTTTTTAGTTTATAATATAAGTCTATAATGTTTTCTAATTTAGGTATTATAGTTTCTTTTTCATTTTGTATTTGAGTTTTTTTAGATAGAAGTTCCTCATACTCTTGTAATTTATTATTTAAACTTTCAATATTATCTTTAATTGCTTTTGAACGATTTATAAACTCCTCTTTATTATAAATATCATTTTCTAAAAAGTCATAGATTTTATTAAGTTTCATATTTTCTTTTTCTAACTCTTTTTCGGTTGTAGTAATAGAATGTTTAATTAGTTCATTGTTATTAGAATTTGAGTTAACTTTAGATTTATAATTTATTTTATAATTTTCAAACCATTTCTTTAATGCTTCAATTATTTTATTTTCTACAATATTAAGTTTGGAACTTATGTTATCACATTTTGGATTAGAACATATAAGAGTTTCAGGTTTACCAGATTTGTTATAAGGTCTCCTTTGCATTGGTTTGCCACATTTTTCACAAAATACCAGTCCTACTAATGGATTTTGAATTTGATGACTATGTTTTACTTTAGGTGTATTTTGTTTTCTTTTTTCTTGCACTAAATTCCATGTTTTATTATCAATAATTGGTTCATGCAATCCATCATAAATTAAATAATCTTGATTACGAGGTCTAGAAATTATAATATGTCCATTTTTCGTTTTCTTTTTTTGCTTTCTTCTATTCCATGTTAATTTTCCAATATAAGTAGGGTTAGAAAGAATATCTTTAACAGAAGAAATAGACCACTCATCAGAAATTCTAGGTTTTAAGTTCATATTATTTAACTTATTTACAACTGAATTAATAGTATTGTTTTCAAAAGTATATAATCTAAAAATTTCTTTAACAATAAGTGCTTCACTTTGATTTATAGATAGAGTATAACCTTTGGCATCTTTTAATTTAACTCTATCATAGCCAAAAGGAGCAATATTTCCTACAAATTTACCTTCTTGAACTGAAATTTCACGACCTCTTTGCAAACGCCTATTAATTGTTTTATA